>NZ_JAGHEW010000275.1 GCF_017889095.1 Thomasclavelia sp.
ACACTGCACCATCATTAACGGTTAAATATCAAGATCATGTAGTGTCAACTGTTTCCAATTTAATCATTGAACCAGCTAAAAAACTGCCATTAGATAAAAAGAGGATTGAAAAGCAATTAGCTAAATTAGGAAATACTGTTTTTAAAGCTAAAGAAATAACGGTTGATTTTCCGCAAAATGGCTTTTTTTCAATAACCGAAATTAACGAAATGCGTCGTATTGCAATTTCGCTATTGATTGAACAAATTAATTATCAGGATACTGTAAACTATCCTGAATTTAATGAAAAGAGTCATCATTTAACTAAAGAAATAAAAGGAATCGATGTTAGAGTTTTTAATCTCCAGCAACTGGAAGCTTTAATAACTTGCAAGATTCATCATTATTATTTTCCCATTTCTAATCAATTAGAAGCGGCAATAAATTTGGCTCAAAAATATCATAAAAAAATTATTCCCTTTACTGGTTTTTTAACACCAGTAAATGCTTTAACAGAATTTAAAAATAGTAATTTTTATAATCTTGTTGATACGATCATGGTGGCAAACTTTGATGGATTAGAACTGTTTAAAGATAAAAAATGTATTTTGGATTTTAATTTCAATCTCTATAACAGCTATGCTTTACAGTATTTTCAAAATTATCCTTGCATTCTTTCATTAGAAATAACCAAAAAAATGATCAATCAATTAAATGATGTAAAACAGGATATAATTTTAACTGTATATGGTAAGACAATTAATATGCATTTAAAACATTGTTTGATTTCTGATTGTTATTTTAATGAAAAACGACCTGGATGCAATCTTTGTAAAAATGGAAATTTTAAGCTAGTTGATCGTAAAGGAGAAAAGTTTACGATCATGAGCGATGAGTATTGTAATAATTTGTTATTCAATAGTCATTATTTATATATCGATCATGTCGATCATCTTGATGTTGATTATCTTTTACTATCATTTAGTGATGAAACTAAAGAAGAATGTTTAGCTGTTTTTCTTGATTATGTTAATATTATCAATAACAAACCACGACAAAATTATTTAAAAAGTAAAATAACTAATGGGTATTTTTACGATTAATTATCGAATTATACAAATAAATGTTCTTATAAACCAAAAATTATAAATAAAAGCAAAAGATGTTGTTGCACCAAAATAAGGAAAATGCTAAAATTTATTTAGCGGAGGTGTACAGATTGATTGATAAAGATTTAGCAGCGAGATTAAAATCATATCGGAATTTCAAACATTTAACTCAAAAAGACGTTGCTGCATATTTAAAAGTCCCTCATTCAGCAATTTCGGATATTGAAAACGGAAAAAGAGATATTACAGTTAGTGAATTAAGAATTTTTTCTAATTTATATGGACGTAGTGTTGAAGAAATAATGAGCGGTAAAAAGTATGATTATTATAATATTGCAAATATTGCGCGTCTTTTAACTGAATTACCTGATGAAGATTTAAAAGAAATTATGTTCATGATTGAATATAAACGAAAAAGATTAGAAAATAAGGGTAAGTAAAAAAGCTAGTTATCTAGCTTTTTTGTTTTAGCAATTCTTTAAATTCCTCAAGAACAGTTTTACCATCTTCTAAAACTAATTTCGTACATTCCTGATCGGTTTCACTATTATAATAATTAACTTGTAAACTGTTATTTTCGATTACTACAATTGCGTAAGTGCCAAAACCATAACTGCCACGGTTGATCATGACACTGCCAGGATTAATAATATAATGATCATCGATAATCGAAAATGCTGGTACGTGGGTATGACCATGAAAACAGAGATTAATATTATTTTTAAGCATGTATTGATATAAATAATCATTACCAAAATAAACATTATGATTTTGACCATGAACGACTAGACAATTATAATTATTTACTTTAAAGGTAATTTCTAAAGGGAAAGAAGCACTATCATGATTGCCTTTTACTGTTAAATATTTTTTTAATAAAGGATCATCTATTTCTAAAGAGGAGTCACCACAATGAATATAATAATCCATATCAGGATGCTGGTTAGTAATTCTAGTAAATAAATCATTTTGTAGATGGGTATCGCTTAAAATAAGTAGTTTCATTTTTATCACCGGTTTTACTGTAAAATAATTAAAACCGCCTCCTTTTTATTAATGATAGCATGATTTTTATGAAAAATAAAATATTGTCTTAAAAAAGTTGTTTTGAATATTAAACGATTAAATCAAGATAATTTGCTATTCAGGTTTTTTTAATCATAAAAAATAGGCTAAAAGGAACAAGAAAGTGTTTACATTCTTTGGCTTTCGGTGTAAAATTAACTTAGGTTGAAAAAAGGAGTGTATATAATTATGAAAACTATTTTATTAGTATGTTCAGCAGGTATGTCTACTAGTTTACTAGTAACAAAAATGGAAGGTGCTGCTAAAGAAGCTGGAGTTGAATGCAAAATCTTTGCATTACCATTCTCTGATGCACCAAGAGTATTAGAAGAAGTTGATTGCATTTTACTTGGGCCACAAGTAAGATTCCAAAAAGCTGCAATCGAAAAATTAGCTGCAGGACGTAAAGCTGGTCCTATCCCTGTAGACGTAATCGATATGAGAGATTATGGAACTATGAACGGAAAAGCAGTATTCGAATCAGCAATGAAAATGATTGGATAGTTAGACAAAAAAAGGTATTTTTAATACCTTTTCTATTATTTTTGGTAATAAAAGGAGAAAGAATATATGGCAACAAGAATTATGTTAGTTTGTGCTGCTGGTATGTCTACTAGTTTATTAGTAACTAAAATGGAAGTAGCAGCAAAAGAAGCTGGAGAAGAAGTAGAAATCTTCGCTTTACCACTTTCTGAAGGTGAAAAAATTATTGATACTGTAGATTGCGTATTACTTGGCCCACAAGTTAGATATGCTAAAAAAGAAGTAGAAAAAATCATTAAAGATACTGGTAAAGATATTCCTTATGATGTAATCGAAATGAAAGATTACGGAATGATGAATGGTAAAGCAGTTTACGAATTTGCTAAAAAATTAATGGGGAAATAATTGAAATGGGTCTTAGACCCATTTTTTATTTTCGCAAATTTGGTTTAAGGGTTTTATAATATTTGTTACTGTGATATAATATCGTCAATATTAGGAGGTAAATAATTAATGCAAAAGGGTATTATTACTGTAGTTGGAAAAGATCAAGTAGGAATTATTGCCAAAGTATGTTCTTTTCTAGCAAAAAAACAAATTAATATATTAGATATTTCACAAACAATTATTCAAGGTTATTTTAATATGATGATGATTGTTGAATTAACTAGTGTTATTGACGAATTTTCAACTGTATGTGATGAATTAGATAAATTAGGGCAAGAAATTGGTGTAAATATTAAATTACAGCATGAAGATATTTTTAATAAAATGCACCGTATTTAAGGAGATTAATAATGATTAATTTATTTGAAGTTACGGAAACAAATAAGATGATCGAGCAGGAAAATCTTGATGTTAGAACAATTACTTTAGGAATTAGTCTGCTTGATTGCATGGATCAAAACATTGATGTTTTATGCCAAAATATCTATGATAAAATCACTACAGTAGCTAAAGATTTAGTATCTGTAGGTAAACAAATCGAAATGAAATATGGAATACCAATCGTTAACAAACGAATTTCGGTAACTCCTATTGGTTTTGTTGGGGCTAATGCTTGTAAAAGTACTGCTGATTTTGTCAAGATTGCAAAAACATTAGATAAGTGTGCTAAAAAAATTGGCGTGAATTTTATTGGTGGCTACAGTGCAATTGTATCTAAAGGGATGACTAAAGCTGAAGAGTTATTAATCCGTTCCATTCCAGAAGCTATGAAAGTTACTGATAACGTTTGTAGTTCGGTTAATGTTGGTTCAACAAAAACCGGAATTAACATGGATGCCGTTAAATTAATGGGGGATATTATTCATGAAACGGCTGATTTAACTAAAGAAAATGATTCAATTGGTTGTGCAAAGTTAGTTGTATTATGTAATGCACCTGATGATAATCCATTTATGGCTGGCGCTTTCCATGGTGTTAGCGAAGCTGATGCGATAATCAATGTAGGGGTTAGTGGTCCTGGAGTAGTAAAAAATGCGATTGCTAAAGCTAAAGGAAAAGATTTTGGTCAGTTATGTGAGATCATTAAAAAAACTGCTTTTAAAATTACTAGAGTTGGTCAATTAGTAGCTTTAGAAGCATCTGAAAAACTAGGTATTCCTTTTGGAATTATTGATTTATCACTAGCACCAACACCAGCTATTGGTGATAGTATTGCTGAATGTTTAGAACAAATGGGATTAGAAAGTGTCGGTGCTCCAGGAACTACGGCAGCACTAGCTATATTAAATGACCAGGTTAAAAAAGGTGGCGTGATGGCTTCTTCTTATGTTGGTGGTTTAAGTGGTGCTTTTATTCCAGTAAGTGAAGATCAAGGAATGATCGATGCTGTTAATCGTGGTGCCTTGACATTAGAAAAACTAGAAGCCATGACTTGTGTTTGTTCAGTTGGTCTTGATATGATTGCTATTCCTGGAAATACTGCTCCAGCAACAATTTCTGGAATAATTGCTGATGAGATGGCCATTGGAATGATCAACCAAAAAACAACGGCAGTGAGAATTATTCCAGTTATTGGTAAAGATGTTGGAGAAGTAGTTGAATTTGGCGGCTTACTTGGTTATGCTCCAATTATGCCAGTTAACAATTTTAGCTGTCAGGAATTTATTGATCGTGGTGGTAGAATTCCAGCACCAATTCATAGTTTTAAAAACTAAAAGGCGATTTTTCGTCTTTTTAAATTATATGGAAAAGAGGAATCAATTATGGATGAGTTAATAGTTTTTAATCCTTTGTTTCAAGATGAAAGAATAAAATCTTGTTTTGAAATGTATAATGAAATAATTAATGGTAATCTTAAAAATAGCAACAGTTTTGTATCACTATTAATTAAATTAGCTGAAGAGTATAATTTATATGATAATTTGTTTAACAGTTTACTTACTTATTTATTAATTAATAATGAAAATTCTTTTACTTTAGCTTTAGAAAGAAAACAAGTTGTTGCTGATAATTTAAAAGCCGTTGTTATGAATGATTTTGCAATCATTTTTAAAATGTTTAATAGTGATTTTAGCAATCTAGAGCCATTGCAACAAAATTTAATTAGTAATTTTACACCATCTAAACCAGTAATTAATCAAGAACTATTTGAAGTTTCAACAACACTACAAGACAGCTTAACTAAATGTGGCGATCTAGAATCTTTTTATCAGATTTTAGAAAACTTCTTTGCAACTTATGGGGTTGGGAAGTTTGGATTAAATAAAGCTTTTCGTTATGAAAATCAAGAAATCGTACCAATTATTCATATTGGTAATGGTAAACTTCACCAATTAATTGGTTATAAAACACAAAAACAAACCCTTAGAAACAATACAGAAGCCTTTCTAGCGGGTAAAAAAGCTAATAATGTTTTATTATATGGCGATAGCGGAACGGGTAAATCAAGCAGTATAAAAGCGTTATTGAATGAATATTATAAAGATGGTTTACGAATGATCGAAGTCTATAAACATCAATTTAAAGATTTACCAAAGATCATTCAACAATTACAGTCCCGTAATTATAAATTTATTTTATTTATGGATGATCTATCATTTGAAGAATTTGAGATTGAATATAAATATTTAAAAGCGGTAATTGAAGGCGGTTTAGAAAAGAAACCCGATAATATTTTAATTTATGCTACCAGCAATCGTCGTCATATCGTTAAACAAACATGGAGCGAACGTGAAGACCGTGATGAGGTAAATATTAATGATGCTAAACAGGAAAAAACATCATTGAGTTCACGTTTTGGAGTGAAAATTTTGTTTATGCATCCAGATCGCATTAATTTTTTAAATATCGTCGATGGACTTGCTAAACAATATGGTCTAGAGATGGAACAAGATGAATTACATCAAAAAGCATTAACATGGGAAATTCGTCATGGCGGGTTTTCAGGACGTACAGCTAAACAATTCATTCATGCAATGTTAGGAAAATAAAAGCAGAGGTATTATGAAAAAATTATTAATTTCGGATTATGATAAAATAAAAAAATATTTAGATGATGCTGATTATGAAGGCTATAATTCTAATTTTGTAACTATGATGATGTGGGATCATGAATATGAAATATATTATGAAATAAATGAAAACTATCTAATCATGTTACATACATACTTAAATGAACACTTTTTTTCAATGCCATTTTGTAAAGTTGAATATTACAAAGAAGCAGTTGAATATATGTTAGAATATGCAAAAAAGCACAATTTTCCATTTCGAATTGATCTAGCTGTTGATAAATTTACTAATGAAATTAAAAAGATGTATCAAGACAAATTTCTTTATTTACATAATGAAGACTTTGATGATTATATTTATGAAAAGAAATCACTAGAAACACTAGCTGGCAAAAAGATGCAAAAAAGGCGTAACCATTTTAATGCCTTTATCAAAGAAAATCCTGATTATATTTATAAAGAAATTGAAGATCAGGATATTGATAATGTTTTAAACTGTTTAAAACGCTGGGATAGTGATCATCGTAATGAACAAAGTGTTATTTCTGAATTTATTGGAATTGTTTATTTATTAGTTCATCGTCATGAATTGAATATTAAAACCGGTTGTATTTATCTTGATGGTCAATTAGAGGCTTTTATTATTGGTTCACCGTTAAAACATAAAACAGTGCAAATCCATGTAGAAAAAGCTAATAAAAATATTCGGGGATTATATGTAGCAATTGGAAAATTCTTTTTAGAGAAAAACTATGAAGATTATCAGTTTGTTAACCGCGAAGAAGATATGGGATTAGAATCGCTTAGGCGAGCTAAAAAAATGCTTCATCCCGTTAAAATGTTATCTAAATATACAATTGTTTTAAACAATCAGTCAATCGTTAAAGCAACTAAAAATGATACTGCTAAGATAATTGAATTATGGAAAGCTAGTTTTCAAGATGAAGATGAACAATCAACTAAATTCTATTTTGATTATTGTTATCAAAGTGATAATACCTATTTGCTAAAAAATAATGATAAAATTGTATCAATGCTCCAAATTGTACCTTATACAATTAGTATAGATAATCAGGATAATTTAGCTTACTTTATTTTAGGAGTTGCTACTGATAAGAATTATCGGGGGCAGGGACTAATGAAAAAATTAATGAATCATGTATTATCCTTACCTAAATATGAGAATCAAAAAATATTATTACAAGCATATCAGCCGGAAATATATTATGGTTTTGGTTTTAAAGAAGATTATTTTCATAAAAAGGTAAAGGTTGATTTATCGAAATACAATCATGATAATCATTTAAAAATAATTGATGATTATGATTTTACTAAATCATTAATATTATATCAAAATTTTACTAGTAATTTTAATGGCTATCGTAAACGTGATTTGGATTATTATAAAAAATATCTATTACCACGCTGTAAAGCCTATAATGAAACTTTAAAAATATTTTATGATAATACTAAAGCAGTCGGTTATGCTATTTACAGTGAAAATGATAAACAAATTAAAGTTAGTGAAATTATTTATCAAAATGATGACGTTTTAAATAAAATGATTACTGCTTTAGCTGATATAAATAAAGATCTTATTGTGGAAACGGATATGAATGCAAACATTCAAGGAGAAACCGAAATCGTTTGTACGATGATGACAAATTTTCTAAAAAATAATTGTCAAGATAATAAATTTTATATTAATGAGTGTCTATGAGATAATTTTTTATTGACTAACTTCTTTTGTCATTATAAAATAACTTTGATTAAAGGAGGATAGTCTATGTACTACGATAATCGAGAATTACATGAAGAATGTGGTGTTTTTGCAGTATGCGGTTATAACAATGCGGCGGCTATGTGTTACTATGGATTACATAGTTTACAACATCGTGGTCAAGAAGCAGCAGGAATTATTGTTAAAGATAAAGAATCATTATCAATTCAAAAAGGGGAAGGTTTAGTTACTGAAGTATTTGACCAGGATAAGATATCTAAAATGGTTGGTGATTTCGCTATCGGTCATGTTCGTTATTCAACTGCCGGTGGTGGCGGAATTGCTAACGTACAGCCATTATTATTTAGAACTTTAAATGGTTCATTAGGAATTGCTCATAATGGTAATATTGTTAATGCGAATATTTTAAAACGAGAATTAGAAAAAAAGGGAAGTATTTTTTCTAGTACATCAGATACAGAAATTTTAGGTCATTTAATTATGCGAGAAGAAGGGCATATGATTGATC
>NZ_JAGHEW010000276.1 GCF_017889095.1 Thomasclavelia sp.
ACTATTATGTAATCAATGAAAAAACGGATGCTATTTTAAAAGATATGTTGGAACATTTAGCTAATAGTAATCTAGATGAAACAATTAAATATATAAAAAAGACTTATTTAAAATAAATTTAATATCTAAAAAACAGCGTTTGCTGTTTTTTGTTTTAATCAATATTAGTAATAGAAATAAAGTAATTGCTAATGATTTTATATTACTAACTTTAAATCATTTAATTAAATGTAATTAAGATAGAAAAAAACATGGCTCCGCATTAATCTGCACATCCAACCTCGAGCGGCCAGAAAACCATGGCTATAAAAGTATACTTTTTCTAATCAAAATATACCATTGATACTGTGATATGTCAATTAATAATGTAAAACATTATTATTCAATTTTTCGATAATTGGACAACAAGTAATATAGTGCGCTTTCTTGTTTGTCAATGATGATTCCTTTATAGTAGATAGCGAAAGCTGCTTATGAAAAGAGAGGATTTTTTTTATGAGATGAAAAATACAGTTGCTGTAAGATTAAAATAACTGTATTTTAAAACATGTAATATGGTATAATTTGCTTATAAAATATTTAAAATTTGTATACGGTAAGGGATGACAATAATATGAATATGGCTCAAAGAAGAGAAGAAATTCTCAAATTATTACAAAAACAAAGATATTTATCTGCTGATGATGTTGCAAAAACACTTAATTCTAGTCCAGCAACTATTAGAAGAGATTTTACAATATTAGAGGAAATGGGAAAAGTAGAAAAGTATCATGGTGGTATTCGCTTCCCGTCTAGTTTATTTTCAGAAAGAAATCCTTTAGAAATTCGTCTTACTATTAATTTAGATGAAAAAAAACAAATTGCACAAATGGCTGCATCTTATATTCAGGATAATGATATTATTTTTATAGATGCATCCTCAACTACTGCACAAATGATTCCTTATATTAAAGCAAAAAATATACAAATATTTACTCATGCTTATTTTTTGATTCCTGAACTTATCAAATATGGATTTAATCCTTATTTAATAGGTGGTAATATTCATGCAGGTGGGTATTGTTATGGCAGTGAAGTGATTTTAAAGTTATCTAACATTGTATTTACTAAGGCTTTTTTAGGAGTTGCAGGAATTAATTCAAAAGGATATCTTGTAGATTCTGAATTAATAGATTGTGAAATTAAGAAGTTAGGAATTGAAAATTCTAAACAGTCGTTTTGTTTAGCGACAGAAGATAAATTTGATAATGATTCTTATTTTAAAATTGCACATATAGATATTACTAATGTAATTACAACGAAAGATAATTCTTTAGCAAAAAAGTTTTCTAATATTATTTATACAAAATAATATTATTGAAAAGTTTTATATTTTTATCTGTGCTAAAAACTAATAAGTAAATATTATGATATGACCTACTAGTGGAATGCTAGTAGGTTTTATTATATTTCACGTATTTTATTAAAAGTCAATAATTTGAGTTATATGATTAATATTGATTATTTATAACCATATATAATCATAAAAATGATTATATATGGTTGACAAATGATTATAATTGATTATAATGATAATTGTAAGAGCTTACAAAAATCAAAATGAAAGTTGGAGGAATTCTATGGAAGAGAAAAAGATAGTGGCATTATTTGGTATAGGCGGATTGGGAAAAGCTATATGTGAAAAGTTGATTCAAATTGGATATAAATTGATTTTATTTGATATCAAAAATGAAGAAGATGAATTATTAAAGGAAATAATTAAAAATAATGATCAGGTATTGAAGTATTATAAAACAGATATTAGGAATATTAAAAAGGTTAGAGAAAATATTGAAAAGGCTTATAAAGAGTTTGGCTTTATTGATGCTATGGTTTATACAAGTGGTATTACAAGGGGGGTATTATTTGAAAATATAGAAGAAAAGGATTGGGATATAGTTTTTGATATAAATTTGAAAGGAGCTTTTTTTTCAGTACAGGCTATTTCAAAAATTATGAATAAAAATGGAGGAGCTATTGTACTTATATCATCAATTGCAAGTCGGATGGCTGCAGGCAATACAAGTTTTGCATATAATGCTTCTAAAGCAGCGCTAGATAATTTAGCTAAATCTCTAGCTAAAAAGTTAGGAGAAAGAAATATTACAGTCAATACAGTAAATCCTGGAGATGTTTGGACACCTCTATGGGAAAGTGACGATATTAAAAAAAATGAAGAATTAAAAAATAAATTTGAACAGCATGTATCAAAACAATGTATAAAAAAAGAAGTTCTTCCGCAAGATATTGCAGAGGCAGTGGCATATTATTTATCAGAAAATGCAAGTAAAACAACCGGACAGCATTTATTTATAGATGGAGGAAATTTTTAATGGAAAATATACTTTTCACACCTATGCAAATAAATTCTATAAAAATTAAAAACAGGTTTGTTATGGGACCTATGAAAAGTCGATTGACAGTAAATAATGAATATGATGAACGAGGTGTAGCTTATTATAGAGAAAGAGCTGCAGGAAATTTTGGGCTGCTGATTACAGAATTTTTAGCGATAGATCCAGGTGGGCTTGGAAGTGAGGCGGAACCAGGTATTTGGAACGATTCGTTTATTCCTTCTTTAAAAAAAGTTACAGAAGCAGTTCATAAAGAGGGTGCAAAGATATTTGCACAAATTCATCATGCAGGAATGATAAGTATTATAAATGAAAGTAATCCTAAAGCAAAAGGACCATCTAAAATAATTGAAAATGGAGTACTAATAGAGGAATTAAATATTAAAGAAATTCAGGTTTTAATTCAAAAATATGTTAATGCAGCATTACGAGCTAAACAGGCTGGATTTGATGGTGTTGAAATTCATGGTGCACATGGCTATCTTATTACCCAGTTTTTGAGTAAAAGATTGAATAAACGTATTGATGATTATGGAGGAAATTATGAAAATAGATTTCGTATAGTTTTTGAAATTGTAAAAGGAATACGGAAAGAATGCGGTATTGATTATCCAGTTTCTTTAAGGATTAATGCATGTGATGGAAAGGAAACTGATGATAACACTATCGATGATACAATAGTATATGCAATGCTGGCTAAAAAAGCTGGAATTGATGTAATCAATGTGTCTATTAATGATTCAATAAAATCTTATTTTGTAAAACCAGGATTTAATGCATCTAATTCTAAGAAAATAAAAGATGCAGTAGATATTCCAGTAATGGTCGTGGGGCGAATTAACTCTAGTATGATTGCAAATAAAATAGTTAGTGAAAAAGCAGCTGATTTTGTGGTGCTAGCAAGAGAATCGGTTGCAGATCCGCATTTTCCAAATAAAGTATTGAACGGAAAAGAAATATCAATTTTCCATTGTGCTGGCTGCATGCAAAGATGTAATCCGCAAATTGGATGTGAAATAGAAGATACTGGTATGTCTTGCATTTTTAATCCGTTTACTGGAAAAGAATCAACTTGGAAATTAATACCGACAAAGAGTAAAGAGAGAATTGCTGTAATTGGTGGTGGCTGCACAGGATTACAAGCTAGCTGGATTCTTGCAAAACGAGGATATGATATTACTGTATATGAAAAAAGTAATCATTTAGGTGGATTATTGTATTATGCAGGTATTCCTAAAGGTAAAGAAGGATTTCATCAGGAAATACAGACTTTGGAAGCGTTATGTAAAGAAAATGGAGTTAATATACATTTAAATTATGAAGTTAATGAAAAAAATATAAATGATATAGAAGCAGATTTATTCATAATAGCAATAGGCTCTACTCCAATTATACCGAATATAAAAGGTATAAAAGAAAATTCTATTACTGCTCAAGAAGTGCTAGCAGGTAATGTGAATTTATATGATAAGAAAATTGCAGTGCTTGGTGGAGGTTTGGTAGGCTGTGAAACTGCAGAATATCTCACTTCTAAGAATAATCAAGTTTATATTATTGAAATGAAAGATAAAATTGCTGCAGATATGAATCCAATAGTAAGAAAAGATTTTTTAAAAGAAATAAATAATGATGATATTGTAGTTTATACTGGAATGCATATTATAGAAATTAATGATGAACAAGAACTTATTGTTAAACAAAATCAAGAAATAAAAAATATAGGGCAGTTTGACACATATGTTTTAGCGTGCGGATATAAAAGTAATCAGGTATATGATTATATGAAAAATAGAAAATGTGTCATATTAGGTGATGCAAAACAGGTGTCAGATGCAAAGCATAATATATATTTTGCAACTAAGTATGCTTTGCAATATGGAGGAAGATTATGAGTCAAGAAATTATGACAGTCTTTGATACGTTCGTTAGTGCTTTAGAGAAAGATGATATGGGGATATTACGAAAAATATTTACAAAAGGTGTTGAGTTAAAATCGTCTTTTTTAAAAGAAACAAAAGGTGTTGAAGATGTTGTTGAAACATTAAAATGGAAAGGTGAGAAGCTGGATATTAAAAAGTTACGTGTATTTAATAATGTAATAAGAGATAATGAAGAAGAAGCCTATCAGTCTTTCTATTTTACTTTATTATTTGGTAAAGATGTTAATGATTTTTTAAATTTAATGTTTGGGGCTATTTCAAATGTCATCCATTATGTATTTACAAAAGATGGTTGGAAAATTGATCGAATACATTGTTTATTGACATGTGAAAGTGGTAATACATCATTTGTATCAAATTGGTGGAAAATGATAGATTATAGTAAATACAATGGATGTAAAAAATCACCAATTGATCCTATCAAAGACAATCCCTGGTATGCAATAAAGGGAGTAAAATTAAAAAGCGACAGTGAAGAAATAAAAGAATTATTTAGGAGACATAATTGGGATATTGATAATGATATGTTTGAAGATTTATACAATATCACATCAAAAGAATTTGATTGTACAAGCTGGGGGTTATCTGGAACAAAAGAATGGAAAGAATATCTAGAACAGAAACGTAGACGAAAAATAAATATTTTAGGAAGAGAATTACCCAGAGAAGCATGCTGGAATCATATATCTTCGTTTATACATTTAAATATTGATAATGATACAGCGCATGGTCATATTATTCGTTATGAACCTAATCGAATGATGAATAAATTTGTCCATAGATATAATACTGATATTATTTATTATCCTTTTTATTGGAACATGGATTTTGTAAAAGAAGAAGGAGAATGGAAATTTAAAAGAATTGAACAAATAATGGCTAATGATGGAATGGATGTCCTACTAGCAAATGTAGAAAAGCAAAGATATTTTTAATGAAAAGAGGAAATGTTTATGAATTATGAGAAAATTATAAACCAGCTTTGTCAAGGACTTGGTGGAGTTGAAAATATAAAAAATGTGTCACATTGTGCAACTCGCTTTAGAGTAAGTTTGATAGATGAATCAAAATTTAATAAAGAGATAATTGAGTCAATTGAAGGAGTTAAAGGTTCAATTAAGGTTGGAACACAATTTCAAATTATTTTTGGTTCAGAAGTTAGTAATGTGTATCGAAAATTTATTGATAACTATCAGATAAATAATGTGGAAAATATTCAAAAGAAAAAAGAAGGATTTAAATTTAAGAAGATAATTGCAGATATCGGCACATATATCCAAGGAGCAGTAGGGTTTATTATTATTCCACTTACAGGATGCGGAATGTTAAAAGCTATATTAACAGTTTTATCTTTTGCAGGAGTAGTTTCCTCGGATAATACAACTTATCAGTTATTTTGGGCAGCATCTGATTGTATTATGTATTTTTTTCCAGTTTTATTAGCAGTAGGAGCAGCTAAACGACTTGGCTGCAGCGAAGGAATGGCGATGATTATGGGATTAATGATGTTTGCACCTACATATATAACTGCACTAAACGATGGAACAGTATTAACATTATTCGGAGTGAAAGTACCACAATTTTCATGGGCGAATCAGTTTTTACCAGTATTGATGAGCGTGTATTTATATTCCCTATTGGAAAAGTTTTTCAAAGGGCGTTTGCCATCAATTTTAGTTAATATTGTTTCTCCATTAGCTGCACTTATTATTATGACACCAATAAATTTTTTGATAATTTCAAATATTTTTGTTATCTTTAATGAAGTGATCGCAATTCCTGCAACTGCAATTGCAGAATATCGAATTATTGTAATGCCGATTTTAGCAATGTTATGGCCACTACTTACTTTATTTGGTTTACATGGGGCAGTTTACCAAACTGTATATTTGATTTATTTTTCAATTTATGGATTTGATCCAGTTGCTATTACATCTTATTTATGTACTCATATGGCGATTGGTACGGTTGCTTTATATCAAGGAATTTTTAGTAAAATTCCGGAAAAAAAAGAAATGGGGATTTCATCAGCTATCACAATGTTCTTTGGAAGTATTAGTGAACCAGCAATTTTTGGTGTTATGTTAAAAGACAAAAGACTATGGTATGCCCAAGCTTGTGGAGCTGGAATAGGAGCTGTTGTTGCGGCTATTCTTGGAATAAAAAATTATATTGTTGGAAATTCAGCATCCTTGTTAGGAATAGCTGGTTTCATTGGACCAGAATCTTCTGTGATTGTGGTATTAGTAACTGTAATTGTTTCAATTATCACTACTGGTGTTTTATGTATAGTATTTGCTAAAGATATTGATATGAAAAATTAGATGATAAGTCATAAAGAGAAAATAGTATTAATATGAATTGTACTATCATTGTTGTTATTAAAAGAATTATTGAAAGAAGTATAAGGTGGTTATATGGTTATAAGTGGTAATTTGAAAAAGAAGTTTTTAAAATATCTAAAAAAAGAAATCTTGCCTGTAAATGATTCGACAATAGTTAGTCCAGTTAAAGGAAAAATTGTTTTTGCAAATATGATCAATGATTCAATGTTTAGCGAGGAAATATTAGGACAGACAATTGGTTTTATACCTAAGGATAGAGAAATAGTATGTCCAGTAAATGGAGTTGTTGAAATGCTTTTTCCAACAGGACACGCCTTTGGAATTAGGGGTAATGACGGAAATGGGTATTTAGTGCATATTGGAATTAATACTGTTAATTTAAATGGTAAAGGATTTAATGCATATATAAAGGAAAATCAAAAGGTAAAAGCTGGACAACTGGCTATAAAAATTGATTTAGATGAAATAAAAGGACAAGGATATGATGATACAGTTATATTGATTGTATCTGAAAAGAAAAAAGAAGATTTTAATGTGAATTATCTTGATCTCGATTTTGTCGAAAAAGGTCAAATAATTAATCATGTTTGATAAATAATTGATTTAGGATAAACTCCAATAGGAGTTTATTTTATTGTTAGATAAATAATTTTTGTATAATTCCAAAAGTTAATATAACTAATAAACAAAATGTCATTAAGTTTAATTCTTAATGACATCATGTTAATCTTGTTTAAAAAAACTAATAATTTTTTGACTTAGATAATTAAGCAACAAAATGATAATTACCATCCAAATCGTCCAGGCAAAAATACTAGTCATATCAATTTGAACCCGAGCAAAATATAATTGTTTACCAATTCCCTGACTAGCGGAAACAAAGATTTCAGCCATAACGCCTACCTTTAAACTTAAAGGCAAAGCACTTTCAGTTGCCGAAATTAAGTAGCCTTTAATTAATGGTAAATAAATATGAAATATATTATAGCTAAAGCTATGATGATATAAATTAATGACATCTTTTAGTTCTGGATCAATATTTTTGATGCCATTAACAGCATTATTATAAAAAATCGGAAAAATCATTAATAAAACAATGATTATTAATGCTGTTAAGCTTTTAAACCAGACTAGTAAAATTAGAATATAGGCAATTTGTGGTATTGTTTGTAACAATGAAACTAGGGGATATAAATAATTATTTACTTTCTTTGATAAACCGCTAATTATGCCTAAAAAAGTACCTAGAACTAATGCAAGCAAAAAACTAATAAAGACTCGAATAAGTGTTGCCAAAATGGCTACATAGAATGATTTTGAACTAGCGAGATTGATCATTTGATTAAAAACATTAAATGGTAATGGCAAGATTACTGCCTTATCAATTGATAAGGCAAAACCTTGCCAAAGGGCTAATAGTAATAAAATAGTAATAATTCGATATTTCATTACACCAGCATATCATCGCTATATTCAATTTTATATAATTCTAAAAAGTCTTTAATTTGTTTAGAACAGTCACTTGCTAATTTGTAATGAAGATTTTGACGTTCAATTGAATTAACTGTGATTTCAACACTAGGTAAACCTAAAGTTTCAATCCCAATTTTTTCAAGATAATCTTTTAAACCTTCATAACCATTATTAGTAAACTCATCAATTTTTTCAAATAAAGAATCAAAGTTTTTACCATCTTTGACAAAGATAGCTGCTTGTGGGTAACCGTCTTTGCCATAAGCTTCTTGCATATTTTTAATAATTGATAATTCTATTCCATTTTGTTTTGCTTTCGCTATCGTTGCACTAGCTAAAGGCTCAGCTAGTAAGCCAGCTTGGACATTTCCAGCTAAAAGCTGCTGTTGTACCAATGTTGCTGATTGATAATAAGTAGGAGTTAATGAAGTTTCTAAGTTCGTCGCTTCTACTATTAATTGAGGAACAGCGCCTTCGCCAAATAATGCTAATTCACCAGATCCATTTAAAGCATCTTCACTAGTACCGACTAGATAAAGATTTCCCCAAGTTATCACGGCTTGGATCTTGTAGTCAGTTTGTTTATTAGAGATTAAATTTGCCCCTAGATTGATTGGTGCAACGATGATATCGTATTCACTATCATCTTTTGATAATTCAGCAACTAACTGATCGCTACCATCGACAAAATCGATTTTTCCCTCTTTAGTAATATTTTCGTATTCGCTAACAAACGCTAATGATGGGGCCCCAGTAGGACATAGAATCTTAACGGAATCAGATTCATCACTACTACCACCAGTACATCCAGCAATAGCAAGTAAAAGCGTTAAGCAAACTAAATATTTAAATAATTTCTTCATAAAACTCCTCCTAATAACTATTTAAAACGTGGTTTAGCGCTATAATGAGTATGCAATAAATGATGAGCTTTTTCGCTGTTTGGTTCTCCTAAGAAATCTGCATATAATTTTTGAATTTGTGAATTTTTATGAGATTTACGAACCGGTAATGATAAATCTTCATCATATAATGCTTTAGCGCGAGCTTGTTTCCAATCAAAACCACTGTTTCTAATCAAGGCATTGACATAAGATTGACCGCCACCGTTAACGCAGCCACCTGGACAACCCATGATTTCAATAAAATGATATTTTGAAGTACCATTTTTAATTTCTTCTAGTAATGGTTTAGCTAAAACCATGCTATGAGCAACAGCGACATTTAAAGTTTGATCACCGATGCGCACAGTTGCTTCTTTGATTCCTTCTTCCCCGCGGACGGCATGGTAATCAATATTTTCAAGATCTTCATTAGATAAAACGTCGGCTACAGTTCTTAAAGCAGCTTCCATAACACCACCACTAGCACCAAAGATAACCCCAGCACCAGTATATTCACCAAAGACATCTTGATCAAAGTCTTCATCTTTAAGATCTTTGAAGTTGATACCGAACATTTTAATTAATTTTCCTAATTCGCGAGTTGTTAAAACGGCATCAATATCCTTCATACCATCAGTTAGATTTTCTTCTCTTTCTTTTTCACCTTTTTTAGCGACACAAGGCATAATAGAAACAGTATAAATATCTTTTGGATCGATATTATTGATTTTAGCGTAATATGATTTGATCATTGATCCTAACATCATATGTGGTGATTTACAGCTAGATAAATGATCTAATAAATCAGGATATTCATGTTCAATATAATTGATCCAGCCAGGACTACATGAAGTAATCATTGGTAAGACACCATTATTATTGATCCGGTTGATAAATTCATAACCTTCTTCCATGATCGTTAAATCGGCTCCAAAGTTAGTATCATAAACTTTATCAAAACCAACTAATTTTAACGCATGGACCATTTTACCGGTTACGCGAGTACCGATTGGCATTCCAAATTCTTCACCTAAACTAGCTCTTACAGCTGGAGCTGTTTGCACGATAACATGTTTAGTTGGATCATTTAAAGCATTAATAACATCATGAATTTCTTCTTTTTCTGATAAGGCACCAACTGGACAAACATTAATACATTGACCGCATTGCATACAGTTGACATCAGCAAAGCTTTTATCATAGATTGGTCCGACTTTGGTTTTAAAACCACGATTGATGTAACCTAAGACACCTAAACCTTGAGTTTTAGCACAAGTTTCCACGCAACGACCACAAAGAACACATTTAGATGTATTCCGCACGATTCCTGGAGATACTTCATCAAAAGTCGGTTTTGATTTTTGACCAGCGAAGGCATCTTCGCGTACCCCTAATTCCTGGCATAAACGTTGTAATTCGCAGTTTGTATTACGAATACAAGATAAACAGTCTTTTGAATGGTTAGAAACAATTAATTCCACGACTCTCCGTCTAGCATCTAAAGCTCGTTTAGAGTTAGTTTTGATTACTAATCCTTCACGAACTGGATAAACACAGGCAGCGGCTAAAGTTTTGGCACCTTCAATTTCAACTTGACAAACACGGCAGGCACCAGTACCCGTAATTCCTTTTAAGTAACATAAAGTAGGAATATGGATACCATTGTTTTTAGCTGCTTCTAAAACAGTTTGCCCTTCATAGGCTTCTACTTCACGATTATTGATCGTTATTTTTATTTTTGACATTCCTTACACCTACTTTCTTTCAATTACATTAAAGTGACAAGCTTTGATACATTGACCACATTTAATACATTTTTCTTGATCGATTACATACGGCACTTTACCTAATTCACCATGAATAGCGCCAACTGGACATTGTTTAGCACATAGACCGCATTTACGGCATTTATCGGCGTCGATAACATATTGCAATAAGGCTTTGCAGACACCAGCTGGACATTTTTTATCGACAATATGAGCAATATATTCATCTCTAAATTGATTGATCGTTGATAAAACGGGGTTAGGGGCAGTTTGCCCTAAACCGCATAAAGCAGTATCCTGGATCGTTTTAGCTAACATTTCTAGTTCATCTAAAGTATCCATAGTGGCTTCACCATTACAAATTTGTTCCAATAGTTCTAACATTCGTTTAGTTCCGACCCGACATGGCGTACATTTACCACATGATTCATCAACGATAAAGTCCATATAGAAACGAGCTACGTCAACCATACAGTTATCTTCATCTAAGACGATCATTCCTCCTGATCCCATCATGGAACCTAGTTTAACTAATTCGTCGAATCCAATTGGGGTATCTAATTGTTCTTCCGTTAAACAGCCACCTGATGGCCCACCTGTTTGCACGGCTTTAAAGCGTTTATGATTAGGACATCCTTCACCAATTTCATAAATAACTTCACGTAATGTTGTTCCCATCGGTACTTCAACTAAACCAGTATTAACAATTTTTCCTCCTAAAGCAAATACTTTAGTCCCTGGAGAAGTTTCTGTTCCGATTGATTTAAACCATTTAGCTCCATGCTGGATGATTTGAGCGATATTGGCATAAGTTTCAACGTTATTGATAATTGTTGGTTTGCCCCAAACACCCTTATTGGCAGGGAAAGGTGGTTTTGGATTTGGCATTCCGCGTTCACCTTGAATTGACTGGATTAAAGCTGTTTCTTCACCGCAGACAAATGCTCCAGCACCCAAACGAATTTCCAAGTCGAAATCAAAACCGCTATCAAAAATATTTTTTCCTAATAATCCTAATTCTCGAGCTTGAGAGATGGCTGTTTTTAAACGTTCAACAGCGATTGGATATTCTGCTCGAATGTAAATATAACCATGATTAGCGCCAATAGCATAACCAGCAATTGCCATGGCTTCAATAACGCTATGAGGATTTCCTTCAAGAATCGAACGGTCCATAAAAGCACCAGGGTCACCTTCATCAGCATTACAAATTACATATTTTTCATCACCAGGTTCATTTAAAGCGAATTGCCATTTAACACCAGTAGGGAATCCACCGCCCCCACGACCACGCAAACCGCTTTCTTTGATTTCATCAACGACTTCTTGTGGTGTCATTTCCTGTAATGCTTTAGCTAAAGCAAAATAACCATCTTTACCAATATATTCATTAATATTTTCAGGATCGATCACTCCACAGTTATGCAAAGCGATTCTTTTTTGTTTATGATAAAATTTAGTATCATTAATATCATGGATTTCCCGAGTATCTTCATCAGATTCATTCAACATTAAACGATGAACAGGACGACCTTTATAAAGATGTTCCATGACAATTTCTTTAACATCAGAAACCTGAACTGTTTTATAAATAATGTTATCAGGATAAATAGAGATATTAGGACCAACACCACATAACCCTAAACATCCAGTTCTTAAAACTTCAATTTCTTTATCTAATCCTAGAGCTTTAATTTCTTTTTCAAATTCTGTGATCAAGGCCCCAGAATTACCGATAGTACAGCCAGTTCCCGCACAGACTAATACTTGTGTTCTTTTTGCTGCCATCTTTTAACCTCCTATTTTTTGTAGTGTCCGACGGTATATTCGTCGATTATTTCATCGTGTTTTAAATGTTTGTCGGCAATTTCTTTGGCTTTCTTTTCATCAACTAAAACATAAGTAGTTTTATTATCAGATTGATCGAACACTTCAACGATTGGCTCTAAAGTACACATTCCAATACAGCCAGTTTGTAATACTTTTGCAGAAAGTTTTTGATTAGCTACTTCTTCTACTAACGTATTTAAAACAGGACGTGCTCCTGCGGCAATCCCACAAGTTGCCATTCCGACGACAACGCGATATTTTTGTTCTTCGTCACCGCGAATACTCATATTATTTCTTGCCATATCACGAATCTTTTTTAATTCTTCTAAGGATTTCATTGTTGTAATCCCTCCTTTATATAATCTTTTAACCAAATAATAATTTCCGGTTCGTTAATTAAAACATCACCTAAAATTTCTTTTACTTCCTTTGTATCTAAAATAAAATTAAAATCATCAGTTTTATATTCAAATAAATAATCTATTTTTTCATCAGCTTGGATTAAAGTAATCAAAGTATCGACAATATTTCCCATCGGTGGCCGGTCAATATGATCTTTTACAAAACAGCCAACGACTTCAGTTCCCACATTTAAAGTTGAACTAATTTTAAAATGACCGCCAGTAGCTTCAATACTTTCTTTAAACATCGGAATTCCTAGACCAACTTTTCTGGTTGTTCTCGTTGTATAAAAAGGATCACAAACCCGATCGATCGTTTTTTGATCCATCCCTTTACCGTTATCTATTATTTTAATTTCAATAATATTTTGCTTACTGCTATCTAAAATTAAGATCTTAATCAATGAAGCTTTAGCGCGTATGGAATTATAAGCAATATCTAAGATATTCATGGCGATTTCTTGCATTATGATTGCCTCCACAGTTGATAAAATTTTTCTTTATCGATTTGATGAATTGGTTCATTAATTGCTTCTAAATAATGGGCATCGCTATTATAGAAAACATAATCGTCTTTGACATGGGGACAAAGCTTTTTTAATTCCTTTAAATCCCGCAAGCAAGTAACTTCAATGCCATCATAATTTAGGTTACTAGGAATATCCTGATAAACTTCATAAAGACCAAATTTTTTAGCCATGACATGAGCTAATATTGCCACACCATTAAAACTATGAATGGCATCAATGATTTCTTTAACATCCAAATCAAGTGATTCTAATAATAGATTTTCTTCATGATCAATAATATTATCGTTTTCATCAAAAATTACTTGATCACCATAATAATCAGGGCGATTAGGGGTTTTGATCAAATGCTGATCGATCCATGTCTGGATTGGTGCTAAAGGTGTCTGTTTTTTAAAATAGGCTAAAATATGCACCATTTCTTTACTTTGCAGTTCAATTCCATGAACATAATCAATTTTCCCTTTTAATATTTCATGATCAATAATTTTATCTAAATAATGCTGCTGTTTTAGTGAATTATGATCACAAATGGCAATTAAATCCAAACCTTTAATATAAGCCATATTAAAAATATTATTGATGGTCATTAGTTCATCACCACATGGTGATAAAGCTGAATGGATATGCAAATCATAATACATACTATAACCCCAAAGCGACTAACTCTTTTGCCATTGTATAAGCATCATCGCTAGTAATAAATAATGGGATTTCTAACTCTGTTGCTTTAGCAATCGTATCTTGATCAGGATAACTATCTTGAATAAAGATGATTCCAGCAAATTCATTTAAATCAGCTACGGCAATTACATTTAAATGCTTCTGCACTGTTAACCATAAAGCACCAGTTTTTCCATTAGCCATGACAAAACTCAATAGATCACCAATATAAACACCTTCAATTTCATTTGAAAGGTCAACATCATTAATTTGTTTTAATGATAAATTCAAAATATCTTTAACCTGCATCTAATCACCTTTTCTTGACCCGGCATAATGAAGCATCGACTTCACCATTTGCAATTCTGGCTGCTAGACCGCGACAATTGGCAAATCCACAACTGCCACAATCAAACTGTGGTAAAGTTTCTAAGATCGCATTAACTTTATTAAACCAGGCTAATCGTTCTTTAAAATTTTGTTCGTTACTGCTATCAATTTGATGAATCTTGGTATATTCATCTTTAGTTAAAGTAGCTAACGAACCATTACAATCCTCTAAAATACTTTCAATATTAAAACATCCTTCAAAAGGATTTGACCATAAATAATAGCCACCAATACAGCCTTGGAAACAATTATACAAGGCAATCAGATCAACATGCTGTAACTGGTCAAATTCAATTAAATCTAAAACTTTGTTTATTTGCGTTAGACCTTCGACACTAATAGCCGATAAACTACGGTTGCCAAAAAGGTCACTAACATTGCTTTTGATCCCATAACGATTAAAATCAATTGGTTCCTTTTCATCGTTTTTTAAACGATTGATCTGTGGAAATATTTGCGAAATACTGATTGCATAATCAATATTCGA
>NZ_JAGHEW010000277.1 GCF_017889095.1 Thomasclavelia sp.
CACTTGCCATTAGTGTTTTATCAAAGCAAAATGATCAAGAACGGAAGATTTTAGATTATGTAAGAAAAATAGTCGCAGTATCCAAAGAAGATGAATTATATTGTTTGGAATTGCTTTGTCGTTTATGGCGTCATTTATTCGTATTGTTATTGCCATTAACTAAAACTGATAAACAATTACCTAGTGAGCATATTCAAGAAAAAAGAGTGCGTTTAATGGTGACATTTATTCATGATAATTATTTTAATAATATTACTATTGATGACATTGCTTCATTTGCAAAAATAAGTCGAAGTGAATGTTTTCGCTGTTTTAGTTCCGTTATTCAAAAGACACCACAACAGTATCTAAATGAATATCGCTTAACTAGAGCAGCTAAGCTATTAATTAATACTGATCAAAAAATAATTGATATATGTTTTTCTTGCGGTTTTAATAGTTTTAGTTATTTTGGTAAATTATTTAAAAAGATTTCGGGCAAAACACCGCAGGAGTATCGCAATTTTTATCGCAATTAAAAACAAGGCGAACCTTGTTTTTAATTATGTAATAATTTTTTTGATGTTCGATTTAATAACAATAATGCAATCATACTAGCAATTGTTTCTGAGATCATAAAGGTTGACCAAACACCGTTTAAACCAATAACTTGAATTAAAAGATAAGCTAGCGGTAAAGTAATCACTAGTTGTCTTAATAATGAAATAATTAGTGAATTTAAACCATTGCCTAATGCTTCAAAGACACCAGAAATAACAATTCCCAAAGTTGATAAAATAAAGCTTGGAGCAATGATCTTTAAACCAATAATACCGATCTTCATTAATTCATCACTGGCAGAAAACCATGAAAGAATCAAATTAGGGAAGATCAAAAAGATAAGTGTTCCTAAACTTAGAATCGTTAAAGAACAAAGCAAGGATACTTTGATAATCTGTTTGACCCGATCAAAATGTTTAGCACCAAAGTTATAACTGATTAATGGACGCATTCCTTGAATTAAACCGTTAGTTGGCATATAAATAAATGTTTGTAATTTAAAATAGATACCAAAAAAGGCAATCGCTGTTTGGGATACAGTAGCTAGAATACCGTTTAATAAAGAAACTAGTAATGATGGCATTGCCTGCATCAGCCCTGATGGGATCCCAATTGAATAAAGATTAGAAACTGTTTGTAAATTAAGTTTAAAATGTTTAAATGATATTTTTAAATTTGATGTTTTAATAAATAAAATAATTGCTAAGATACAAGCAGTCATTTGCCCAATCACGGTGGCAATCGCAGCTCCAGCTACGCCAAGTTGTAAATGACCATTGATTCCAAAGATCAAGATTGGATCTAAGATGATATTAACAATTGCACCAATAGCTTGTAAAAACATAGGAATGATCATGTTACCGGTAGCCTGAAACATTTTTTCAATCGTAATATGAATAATTGAACCAAAGGTTAAGGTGATTACGATACTGCCATAAGTAATGGCATAATCTAATACTTGATGGTTACTTGTAAATAATTGAAAAAAGGGCTTCATAAAAAATAAACCAATAATGACAAATAATAAAGAATGAAAGATTGCTAAAACAATTCCATGATCACAAATACTGTTAGCTTTTTTAATATCCTTGGCGCCAAGATTTTTCGCAATTAAAGCATTAATAGCGACCCCTAATCCTACTGAACAAGCAAGTGATAGATTTTGCAGGGGATAAGCTAGTGATAAAGCTGTTAAAGCTTCTTCACCTAGTTTAGCGACAAAGATACTATCAACGATATTATACATTGATTGGATTAACATTGAGATCATTGGGGGAATAGCCATTTTCATTAATAATGGGAAAACTGGTTTATTAGCCATTTCGCTATACTCTTGATTCATAAATTCCTCCTAAAAAAAGAGCTATAGCCCTCGTTTATAACTCAGAAACGAGAAAAAGCTATAGCTCTAAAACTCATATTTTAAAAGCGTGAATATCTTAACCAAATTTAAACAATTTGTCAACTGGCAAAAGTTATTTATTTTTAATAACTTCAATTAAAGCATCAATAATCTTTGGCTCAAATAATCTTTCTTTAGCATTAGCTAAAATCTTGATAGCTTCATTAGAGGAATGACCTTTACAATATGGCCTATTAGCAACAATGGCATCGTAGCTATCAGCAACCGCAATAATTTTAGCCCCGTAATTAATTTGATCAGCTTTTAATCCTAATGGATAGCCATTACCATCGTAGCGTTCGTGATGCTGTAAGATCATTTCTAATATCGATTCATTAAAAATATCTTTAAGCATTTGTGAAGATTTTAAAGGATGTGTTTCCATAACCGTTTTTTCTTGTGTGGTTAATGGGCCAGGTTTTAACAAGATTTCATCGGGAATTTTAATTTTGCCAATATCGTGAAAATATGAAGCATAGTATAGATCATATAATAAATGATCATGAATTTCTAATTTAGAAGCTATTTTCATTGATAACTCCTGGACACGAAAGCAATGTTCACTTGTTTTATGATCTTTTTTTAATAATTCAATCATTAACTTAGTTGCCTTATTATTTAAATGTTTGATTTGATCAAAAACATGGCAATCATAAATACATAACATTATTGTATCTTCTTCAATTTTATAATAATAACAATCACTGGAATCCTTTAATTCAAGCGTATCACCACTAGTTAAGGTTTTAGCTTTTTGATAAGGATCAATCGTTATTTTACCAGAAAGTATGATAATTATTTTACTTTTATCGTGATTTAAAAGGGGTTTAAAGACACCATAACTGTCTTTTTTTAATCGATATCTAATAATTTCAAAATCTTTTTTTAAGTAAAGTAACTCAATTTCGATTTGTTCAAAAGTCGATATTGTCCTTTCAATATAGTTGTAGTTTTTTATAATATTTGGTTTGTTCATTTTCTTTAGTCCTTCTTAGTAATTAATTGTAGCTAATGAATATAGTGATGTCAATTTATTGTCTTTTATTTTTTGATAAATCTCGTTATAATTAGGGTTAAGGAAGTTATAAAGAGGATAGATGATGAAAAAAATTAAAGAAATTGTGGTTGTTGAAGGGAAAACAGATACAGCTTTATTAAAAAAATTATTTGAAGTAGATACGATTGAAACTCATGGATTAGCTTTAAGTGCTGATACACTAACATTAATTAAAGAAGCTAGTAAATCACGGGGAATTATTGTTTTGACTGATCCTGATTTTCCAGGACGAAAAATTCGTGATCAGATTCAAAAAGTGGTTCCTAATTGTAAACATGCTTTTGTCGCTAAAAAAGATGCCGTTGGTAAAAAGAAAGTTGGCGTTGCTGAAGCTAAAGAAGAAGCAGTAATTGCTGCAATTGAAAATGTGGTAACTTTTGATGCAAATCAAGAAAGTATTAGCTGGAAAGAGTTTTTAGATCTTGATATTATCGGTAATAAAGAGAGAAGATTAATGGTTTATGAGTTATTTAATTTGGGTTATGGTAATGTTAAGACATTATTTAAGCGTTTAAATATGGTAGGGATAACTAAAGAAGAAATCATAAGGAGATTAGAAAATGGAATTAGCTAGACGTAATGGGTATAAATTTATTGTTGAAAAGGAATTTAAGGGAGAATATTTGTGTCCAATCATTGATAATTTAAAAGCTAAATATATTGATGGCTTTGATGATTACAATGAAGTTTATCATTGCAATCAATTGATCCACCAATTAAATCAAGATCCGAAGATTAAATTAGATTATCATTTGATGTATCAAGAAGATAAATGTCTAGGTTTAGCTTTAATTGCTACAGGAACGATCGATGCGCTTGAATTTTTTGATCAGCCGTTATTTAAAACAACAGATAAGGCAATTGTTTTAAACTATTTTCATATATCTAGTCAAGGCCGTGGTAACGGGACTTACTGGTTAAAAAATATCATTTTGCCATATTATCAAGATAAGGATTATATGTATTTAAAATCATCACATCCTCATGCTTTTAGTTTATATCAGCGTTTAGGTGAAGTTATTGGTGAATATGAAACTGTTAGTGATAATGGTGATTTTAAACGAAAAGGAAAATTATTTAAGATAAAGGTGTCAAAATGAAAAAGATTGCAACAGTGACAACTACAAAAGAAATCTTAGAGAAATATCATTTAGGGGCGTTAAAGAAATTAGGGCAAAACTTTTTAGTTGATGTAAATGTTATTGATCGCATTATTTCTAGTGCTGCTATTGATCAAGAAACCGCCGTTATTGAAGTCGGACCAGGAATTGGTGCTTTAACCCAGCGTTTAGCTTTTTATAGTGGTAAAGTAGTAAGTTATGAAATTGATGAAAGATTCAAACCGGTATATCAAGACTATTTACCATTTGATAATCTAGAAATTATTTTTGGTGATTTCATGAAACAGGATATTGATGCACTAATCACTTCATTAAAAAAAGATTATCAAAAGGTTTATTTGGTCGCTAACTTACCTTATTATATTACTACCCCAATCATTGAAAAAGTACTTTTAAGTAATCATAAGATTGATAAAATTATTGTGATGATCCAAAAAGAAGTTGCTTTAAAAATGACCAGCGGTTATAAAAATCCCTTACTTTTATTACTTGAAGATATGGGAAAGATTGAGTATTTATTTACAGTTAGTAAAAATGTCTTTATCCCAGCTCCTCATGTGGATTCAGCAGTTATTAGTATTAAAGTAGAAAAAGAGGCTAATTTAAAGCTGTATCAATTATTGAAGGTATGTTTTAAACAGCGGCGAAAAACAATTTTAAATAATTTAAAACAAGTATATCCTAACGCTAAAGAAATTTTAGTACAGGCAAAAATTGATAGCAGTAAACGTAGTGAGGAATTAGAATTAACAGATTTTATTAATATCACCAAATTTATTTGATTACATATAATAAACTGGTGATAAAGATGAAAATAGGAGATATTGTTTGTCGAAAGAAATATGGAAAAGATATTTGCTTTCGAATTAGTGATATTAAAGATGGGGTTTATTATTTAACGGGAATTGAATATCGCTTGATTGCTGATAGTGATGAAAGTGATTTGGAATTAAGTGATTTTAGTAGTGAGAAAAAAGATATCCTGGTAGAAAATAAACCATGTTTAAAAGGTAGTGTTTTACACATTGATGGCGATCCAGAATATTTGAAAATGTGTTTAGATAAATATCGCGAGTTCAATATCAATGTGCATGGTTATTATATGAAAGAAACTGAAATTAAAGAAAAGATCATTCCTTTATTAGAAAAACATCGACCTAATTTATTAGTAATAACAGGTCATGATGCGATGAAGAAAAATGGTGATCGCCATGATATAAATTGTTATTTACATTCAAAAGATTTTGTCGAGGCAATTAGACAAGCCCGTTTGTATCAAAATGATAAAGATAGTTTGATTATCTTTGCAGGGGCCTGTCAGTCTTATTATGAATTGTTATTAGCTAGTGGGGCTAATTTTGCTTCAAGTCCTAGTCGCAAAAATATTCATGCCCTAGATCCCGTTTTTGTCGTTAGTCAAATTGCTAATGCGAGCATTAAGAATTATGTTGATTTAGAAAAAATAGTTGCTAAAACATCAAATAAACATTTAGGAATTGGTGGGATCGATACTAGAGGAGTGGCCAGAAAAATTTATCCAGCAAGCAGGTGAAAGAATGAAAATAAGAGCGTATGCAAAAATCAATCTAGCATTAGATGTCGTATCAAAACGAGCTGATGGTTATCATGAATTAGAAATGGTGATGGCACCAATCACTTTACATGATTTAATTTATATCAATATTATTCCTAGCGGAATTGAAATTGAATCAAATAGTAAGATCATGCCAACTGATCAGCGTAATATTATGTATAAAGTAGCAGCGTTGATGCAACAAAAGTATCAAATAAATAAAGGTGTTAAAATTTTTGTTTATAAACATATTCCAACACAAGCGGGATTAGCCGGAGGCAGTGCTGATGGAGCGGCTGTAATAAAAGCCATGAATCAATTGTTTCATTTAAATTTAACCCTTGAACAAATGGCTGATCTTGGTAAAGAAGTAGGAGCTGATATTCCTTTTTGCATTTATCAAAAAATTGCTTTTGTTAAGGGAATTGGTGAAAAGATTGAATTGATCGATCATCCTTTTAATTGTAAAGTATTATTAGTAAAACCGAAACGTGGGGTTTCAACAAAAAAATGTTTTAACAGTTTAGATTTAAAACGAGTTAAACACTTAGATTGTAAAACAATGATTCAAGGAATCAAAAATGATGATTATCAAACAGTAATCGATAATTTACAAAATACTTTAGAAGAACCATCAATTGAAATGGTTCCCGAAATTGCCAGAATCAAAGAGGAAATGAAAGAATTAGGCTTTGATGGGACGTTAATGTCTGGAAGTGGTTCAACGGTTTTTGGATTAACTTTAGATGATACGATCTTAGAAAAAGGATATGAGTACTTTAAAGGGAAATATTATTTTGTAAGAAAAACGGAAATATTAAACGAAAAATAAGTAAAGCTCAAAAAACTATGCAATTTATCTTTAGTTTTTTCGCTTTTTTCTTTAACTAATGTTAATTTTTTGTTATTATGGTGTTGTTAAAAGAGGTGTGAAGATGAAAACTTATGCGGTAGTAATGGCGGCTGGTAAAGGAACCAGAATGAAATCAGATAAGCCAAAGGTTGTTCATGAAGTTTTATATAAACCAATGATCAATCACATTGTTGATGAATTAAAACAAGTTGGCGTAGATGAAATTTATGTTATCGTTGGTCATAAAGCTAGCGAGGTTGAAAAGTTGTTAGATGGGGTCAATATCATCCATCAGTATGAACAGTTGGGAACTGGACATGCATTAATGCAATGTAGAGAAGCTTTAGCTAATAAAGAAGGAACTACAGTAGTATTAAATGGCGATGCTCCATTAATTACTAGTGAAACATTGCAAAATTTAATTGCTTATCATAATGATAATCAATTAAAAGGAACGATCATGACTTGTGATTGTGATTTGGACAAGAAATTTGGTCGGGTAATTCGTGAAAACGATCAAGTTAAAGGAATTGTAGAGTTCAAAGATTGTAATGACGAGCAAGTTAAAATTAGTGAAATGAACTGTGGAGAATATTGTTTTGACAATATTGCTTTATTTGAAGCATTAGAAAAAGTAACTAATGACAATGCTCAAAATGAATATTATATTACTGATGTAATTGCAATTATGAATGATGAAAATTTAAAAGTTGGTGGTTATAAGATTGCTGATTTAAATGAAGTTGGTGGAATTAACGACCGCGTTGAATTGGCCGAAGCAACTAAATCATTGCAATTGAAAGTTAATAAACAACATTTATTAAATGGTGTCAATATTATTGATATTAATAACACTTATATTGGTGTTGATGTTGAAATTGGTAGTGATACTACTATTGAACCAGGATGTGTTATTAAAGGTAAAACAAAGATTGGAAATAATTGTCATATTGGACCATATTGTGAATTTGATAATGTTGAAATCAAAGACAATGTGGAAATTAAATTCTCAGTTATTTCTGATTCTATTATTGAAAATGGTGTCGATATTGGACCGTTTGCAAGACTTAGAACAAATTGCCATATTATGGAAAATGCGCACATGGGAAATTTTGTCGAAATGAAAAAGGCAGTTTTTGGAAAAGGCAGCAAAGCTTCTCATTTGACGTATGTTGGTGATGCTACAGTAGGAAGCAACGTTAATTTAGGTTGTGGAACGATTACTTCAAATTATGATGGTAAAAATAAATTCCAAACAATTATTGGCGATAATGCTTTTATTGGATGTAATAGTAATTTAGTTGCTCCAGTAACTGTTGGTAATAACGCTTATGTTGCAGCCGGTTCAACAATTACAGATTTAGTAGAAGATGATGCTATGGCAATCGCTAGAGCAAAACAAGTTAATAAAGAAGGTTACGCTAAGGTATTAGAACAAAAGAGAAATCAAAGAGGAAAATAGGAGAATAAGATGAAGAACAAAATTACTGTTTTTTCGTTATCAGCTAGTAAAGAATTAGCTAATGATATTGCGGATAAATTAGGAACTAAAGTAGGTAAAAGTAAAGTACATCATTTTGCCGATGGGGAAATCTTGGTTGAAATTGAAGAGTCAGTTCGTGGAAAAGATGTATTTATCGTTCAGTCAACTTCTAATCCAGTTACTGAAAATTTAATGGAAATATTAGTTTTAGTTGATGCTTTAAAAAGAGCTTCAGCTAAAGAAATTACAGCGATCATTCCATATTTTGGATATGCTCGCCAAGATCGTAAAGCTAAACCAAGACAACCAATCACTTCAAAATTAGTTGCTGATTTATTAACGGTAGCAGGAGTAACTAGAGTAGTTACGGTTGATCTACATGCAGCCCAAATTCAAGGATTCTTTGACATCCCTGTTGATGAAATGCAGGCTTTGCCATTGATTTCTAACTATTTCAAAACTAAGAAAATGGAAGATATTTGTGTTGTATCACCTGATCATGGCGGAGCAACTAGAGCTCGTAAATTGGCAGTTGCTTTAGATGCCCCAGTAGCTATTATTGATAAAAGAAGACCAAAACCAAATGTAGCTGAAATTATGGGGGTTTTAGGTGATGTTTCTGGTAAAAACTGTATCATGGTTGATGATATGATCGATACTGGAGGAACAATTGTAGCCGGGATTGAAATGTTGAAAGAAAAAGGTGCTAAGTCAATTTGTGTGGCTTGTACGCACCCAGTATTTTCAGGACCAGCAGTAGAAAGATTACAAAATTCTTCTGCTGATGAAGTAGTTGTTACGGATACAATTAAATTACCAGAAGAAAAAATGTTCCCTAAATTAAAAATTGTTTCTGTAGCTGGTTTATTAGCTAAAACAATTGAAAATATTGAAAACTGCTTACCAGTTTCTGATGTTTTCCAAATGTTTGATTTTGATAAATAAAAAGGATTACTATCGAAAATAGATTTATTCATTGTTAAAAAGGGTAAAGTTAGATTATTTAAATCTAAACTTTACCCTTTTTTATGATATTGAAAATAATTAACTTCAAATGTTTTAAAAAAGAGATTTTTATTTGTTTATAGAATCAAAATAATTTATTAAATCATAAATAATTTTTTTTTGTTCAGGAGTTAAATTATTTACTTGAATAGATTCTGTTGCAACGTTAGTAATTAATTCATCTGTAGTGATGTGAAATAATCTTGCCATTTCTACTACATATTGAGTTGTAGGAGTTGAAATTCCCATTTCCCAAGCGTTAACGCTTGATCTAGAAATCCCAAGTAACTTTGCTAACTTATTTTGTGAAAGACCTGCTAATTCTCTATATTTTTTGATATTATCTGCGATCATTTTATCACTCCTTGTATTGATATTATAAACTAACGTAATTGATAATAAATTATCAATAGATGTATTAATTAATTGACATATTATAATTTTTTTTTTATAATTAATGCGTGGGAGGTATATATTTTATTATGGAATGGTTAGATATAGTAGTAATTATTTTTTCAATATATTGCTTGTTTTGTGGTTGGAGATTTACGGAAGATAGGGTTTCTTTTTTGACAACAATGAAAAATAATAACACACCATTTATATTGTATTTATTATTACGAATTATTTTGTCTGGTGTATTAGGGGTATTTTATGGAGTATATTATTTCTTTTTAACATTAATTAATCTTCTTAAAATATTTTGGTAAATAAGAATTTATAATTATGATATGCAGAAATAATGATTTTATACTTAGAAAATTAATAAAACATATTTTTGGGTTACTACAAAAAAACAATAAATAATATTTTTTCAATAAATGATATGGCCAAAATTATTTGGACTGTATAGATGAATATAATACTGAAGAAGATATATTTACAAAAATCTCATTAATATTAAAGAGAAAATTAACAAAAAAATAATGATTGATTTTTTTGAAAGATATTTGCGAGATACTTTTTATGGAGAAGTAAAGTTATGGTAAATGAAATAGAGAATAATTTTCAATTAATTAAAAGATGAAAATTTTTCAAAAGATAGAATAGCTATTAGTGGTGAAATTGAACTGACAATTATTGCAATTTTAATTGTGTTCATTGTTATGAATCAATGAAAAGAAATAAAAAGGATATCTTATCTACAGATAAATTGAAAAACATAATTGATCAGTGTATAGAATTAGGAACATTGAACTTGTATTTTACCAGTGGTGAAGCAATGCTTAAAAAAGATTTTGATGAAATCTATAAATATTGTAGAAAAAAGGGGTTGTCAATAGGTATTTTATCAAACGGCATTTCCATAACAGATAAAAAATTGAACTGTTTAAAGAGTATGAATCAACTATGATTGATATATCACTATATGGAGCATTAGAAGAATCTTATTATATCAAAAGTGACAGGTGTGAAAGGTCAATATAATATTGTAATGAAAAATATAAAAAGATTATATGAAAACAATATTAGATTTAATTTAAAGGAAATTATTTTGAAAGAGAACATAAAAGATATATTGTTAGTGAAAAAATAACCGAACAATAAAAAACTGTTTCAGTGTAGTATGTTTTGATTAAATATATTGCTATTGATGAAATAATATTATAAAAAAGGAGGGGAAATATCAAGGGTAATTCCTTGAAAAACAACATGAAAATATCACAATTTATAATTGCAGCCGAGCAGGATGATAATCCAAATATTTATTTACTATATAATACTCATACAACGGCGTTTGTTGTGATGGAAAAAGAAAAATATAATAAAATTTTTATAGAAAAAGATTTTAATCAAGATTGTGTACAACAACTTCATAAAATGGGGTTCCTCATAAATAATGATTTTGATGAGTTAGCGGCATTAGAAGAATTACGTATAAAAGGAATGAGTGATCCAGTTCAAAATGTAACATTACTTACTACAACGGAGTGCAATGCACGATGCTATTATTGTTTTGAACATGGAATAAAACAATATCCAATGTCAAGAAAAGTTGCAGATGCAACGATTCAATATATTAAAAAAAATTATCCTGAACCTCAATTTGCAATTAATTGGTTTGGTGGAGAGCCATTAATGAATTTTGAAATAATGAAGTATATAACAGAAGAGTTGAAAAAAGCTGGTTATGACTTAATAGCACACATAACAACAAACGGCTCTCTTTTAACGGAAGAAATGCTTGAGTATTTTCAAAAAGAATATTCAGATCTTTCATTTCAGATAACAATTGATGAAATTGGAGAAAAGTATGGAAAAATAAAAAGATATGTAGATATTGATGCAAAAGATGCTTATAAGCGTGTAATCAATAATGTATGTATGTTATTAGATCATCATGTTACAACAAATGTTAGGTTGAATTTCGCAGCGAGTAAAATAGAAAGAGCAAAAGAAATTTATATACAATTGAAAAAAGAATTTAAAGAACATGATAATTCTTCTTTATATATTTATTTTGCACCACTTACTTTGGATAGTGATAATGAGATTATAAGTGATTTCCATGGTGATATAGAACATCCATTCCTTCAGGCTGTAAAAACTCAATTTAGTGAGGGGTTTCCACTGTACAAACCGCGTTATGATGGAGATATGAGTTTGATAGGTGCATTCGGATTAATGCCTAATGCGTTTTCTTGTGGAATGACTACCAAAAATAGAATATCAATTGATGCAGATGGATCATTATATAAATGTCATCGTTTATCAGGAAAAAAAGAATTTGCATGTGGAACAGTATTTGATGGCATATCAAAAGATAATAGTATATATCGAATTTTTAGAAATACTACCATAGAAGACGAAGAATGTAAAAAATGTAATTTGTTGCCAATTTGTCAGGCCGGATGTAAATCGCAGAGAATATTGTATGGAAATAAGCAAAAATGCCATCGAATTCGACAAATACAAAAAGAACTTGTTAATCTTTATTATAAAGAAATAAATAAAAAAAGAATGGAGGTGAAAATATGACAGTTATTAGAGAAGGATATTCAGAAGAAATGCTCAAAGTTGTATTTGAGCATGTAGCATCTGGATCTTGCACTACGTGCTGCGACACTTGTTCCAATGATTAATATGGGGTAAGTTGTTTATTGTTATTAAGAATGTATTATTACTTGAAAGGAGGACAATATATATGACCAAGTTATTTCTTGACAGTACAGAAAAAAGTAAACTGACTGAGATGATTGAAAAGGCAGAAAAAAAATATGGTACTGAAGGATATAATTTTGATCCGGGATTTGCCACATATTCATGTAGCTGTACGGCTCATAAAAAGTCTTGTGGTTGGGATTGATTTCTAACATATACAAGCACATGTAAAACAGCGGGAGTTTAGCTATGGATTATAGTTAAATTCCCGCTGTATCTTATCAAGGAGGTTAATCATGGATAAAGATCAAAAAAAAATTATGCTTTTGTTAACGGAAGAATGCAATTTAAATTGTATATATTGCTATGAACATTTTAAAAGTAAAAGAAAAATGAGCTTTGATACAGCAAAAAATATTTTGGACCATTTTTACAGTTCTTCTAAACCGGGAGATACTGTTCTAATAGAAGTATTTGGCGGAGAACCATTTACTAATTTTGAACTTATAAAGCAAATAGATGATTATGTAATGACTATTTATGGTGATCGGAATAATTTTTTTGAAACCACTACGAATGGGACTCTTGTACACGGAGAAATTCAGGAATGGTTAAAAGAAAGAAAAGAACGATATATGGTTTCATTAAGTCTTGATGGTACAAAAAATATGCAAGATAAGAATCGACCTTTTTTATCTGGAAAAGGTAGTTATGAAAATATTGATATAGATTTCTTTGTTACTACGTGGCCTGAATGTCAAGCAAAACTAACCATGTCTGAATATACTCTTCCTTCTCTTGCTGAAGGAATCATTAGTTTATACAAATTAGGCTTTTTTGCAGATGCAACCCTTTCAACTGGAATTGATTGGAATTATTCAAAGAATGAAAAAATTTTTGTAAGAGAACTTGAAAAATTAGTTAATTATTATACAGATAATCCTGATATTAAGCTTTGTACAATGTTAGATTATGATTTAAGATTAGTATTTTCGAAACTAAACAAGAAATTACGATTTTGCGGAGCTGGAGAAATGACAGCATGCTATGATATAGATGGAAACGTATATCCCTGTCAAGGATTTGCTCCAATATCCATAGGCGAAAAAGCAAAAATTTTTAAAAACTATGATATATCTAAATTTGATCTTATAAAAGCAAATCCTTGCTATGATTGTAAATTCTTCTTTTTATGTGCAAATTGTTATAGTGCCAATTTGGTTACTACAGGGTGCTGTCATCTTGTTGATATTAATCTTTGCTATTCATATAGATTGTGCATTCTTGCGAGTGCTAAAATTCAATTTAGAAGGATAAAGAATAAAAGGACAGAATTGACAGAAGATGATAAATTAATTCTTAAGGCAATTAGTATTATACAGGAAGAAATCTCTAATAATCAAAGCCGTTTGAATGGTGTTGAAGGACATGTATGTGATAAGTATAAAAGATGTAAATAATATACTTGAGAAGTATGAATTAGGAAACAGAGGAAAAGTTGTAGCTATTGATATATTACAATATTATCAGGTAGAAGAAAAAATATGTATAGTTATTTTGATAGAAACTATTCATCATGTAAGATTTGTTATAAAACTTTTGTCCAATAAATTGATTTGTGTTGAAGAAGAGGAAAAACGCTCAAAATTTTCGGAACTTTTACGAGTTAATGGAATTCCTGTCCCACAAAAATATAAGGTTAAAAATAAATATATAGGTTTTTTTCGTTTTTCGGATATAGAGTTTAGCGTTACAATAGAAGATTATTTTGGAGAAAATCTTAAAACGATATCTCTTGAAAACATAAAAACTCTTGGAAGATTGCTAGCAGATATGCACAAAATATCAATAAACTATGAGTATCATTTAAAAGAAGGTTCAACATATTGTGCATTATTTTCCGGAAAAGTAGGAATAGAAAAAATATGGGGAGAAAATAAAAATATTCTCCTAGAAGCCAATTTATACAAAAAAATCAAAGCTACTCATGAAATGGGAATTAGTAAAATTAAAAATATGTGGTCAGAGCTACCTGTTTATGCGGTTCATGGAGATTTAGGGTTACTAAGCAATGTAACTATTTATAATAATCGATATGGTATTATAGATTTTAATCTTTCAGGAGATGAAGTGTTATTAAATGATATGTTGATAACATGGTATAGTTCAGTATATTCATTTGATATTGTATTAATGTTGTCTTTAAAAGAACGAATTGAAAATAGAAAAATATTTTTTAGATCGTATCTCAATAATCGGAAATTAAATACTAAAGAACGAAAATATCTATATGATATGGCATGTATTATAAATGGGGTCTATTTTAACCGTTTTGCAGCGTTATTAGCAAACAAAGGATTTGAAAAGAGTGTAAAAAGAATAATTCCACATATTACTGCCAACTATTATTGTTTAGATTCAGATATAGACATTCAAAGTGAATTGCTAAAAGAAATAAATGTATTATATTGAGTAATTATTGCGTAGAATGGAGGGTGAATTATTTGATTGCTTCAGATGTGACAGTTAAATTAGAACAAGTATATAATAAATTATTAAATGATAATGGTATCGAAAAAGATATTTCAAATATAGATTCTTTAGGAATAAATATATCTGACCATCAAAAAAATTTCCCATTTGAATTGAAAGTATATTATCAGCCGAGAGAAAATATAGAAAAAAAGGAGAATGATCCCGAACTTATTCAATTTGTGTATGATAAAAAAATGGTAAAATACAGATGCATTGTAAAGGGAACTAAGTTAAAAAGAAATTATGTTGTGCTTAACAATCAAACATATTCAAATATGAAGGAATTTTCTAAAAAAATTAAAAAAATATTTCCCAATTTACAAGAAGATATAGGTAAGATACCTACATTAATACCAGAAGAAGAAACAAAATATTTGCCAATTCATATTTTGGGAGTTAAGAATAACAATAAATATGGAACTGCAATAAATATGGAATGGCTATTGAGAGATTATTTAGATGATGAAAGAAAAATATATGTCTATAATGATATATATTATAAGAATTATATTTTGAATTTGAAATCGCCTCAATTTAGTGAGTTAATTAATTTTATTCAAGAAATGTATGGTGATGTAATTAATTTGGGAAAGATGCATTTATGGCTTATGGCAATAGATTATTTTCCAAAATATAAAAGTAAATACAAAGTTTATTTAAAAATAGATGGATATAATTTATCTATTTTGCATCTTGTTAGAACGTATTTTGGGAGTCAATATGGTTTTGTACTGTCAAATTCAATAGATGAATTTATAAAACAGCATTTAGAATTGAAATTATATGGATTTGCAATATGTGTAGATGACGAAGGTAAAAAATCAATCAATATGTATTTTATCTCGAGAGAGGAATAGAAAATAACAAGGTAAAAAAAGGAGAATATATAGTCAATGACATCAACTTAAGATTATTTATATATCTAAAGTTGATGCCATTGGTAGACTTTCTTTGAAATCTATTTTTTAACCTAAAATTTATTTCCTAAATTAAATGCTTCGAATAAATATTTTTCATTATTATGTAAATCTTGCATTTCAAATATTTGGGGAAGTTGTTTTAAAAATGCATAAACACAACTATTTTGATATAAATTTAGTTGAAATTCTTGATGATTTACTGCTGATTCTTTATTTATAGTTGTATTTGCACAGCTATAAAGTACAAGAAAACACAATATTAAGATAATTTTTTTCATTATAATAAGTTCTTACGTATCCAGGTAAAGGATACGTAAGAACTCATCGAGCATTTACTCGCAGTTTGCTGCGTAATGCCTCACTCTCGTATGATTGCGAAACCACTCTGTGGTTTCGCAATCATACGAGAGTGAGGGCGATGCTAATGGGTGATAGTCAAGTTATTCATCTGCCACACAATGTGAGTAATCTTGTTTACCACATCGTCTGTCCGGCAAAATATTGTCGCGTAGTATTTGATGATTCTATATAAAGCAAATTTGCCTTGGAATAGGACTACGTTATGATTATATGCATTTTCTCGTGCAAAGTACACCTGATTATGCTCCGTCAAAATTGCTAAAAATCATAAAAAGTATAACTGCAAGGCAAATATTTGCTGAATATCCGCAAGTCAAAAAACAACTGTAGGGAGGACAGTTCTGGAGCCACGGATATTTTATTGCATCCGACGGTAAAAATCAAAACGAAAAAGTAATAAGGGAATATGTGAAGGAGCAGAATAAACAAGATACGGAATATAAGCAGTTATATTTGAGTATATAACTGCATCGCATAAGCTTCATTTGAACAAATAGCATATATATCAGATGATTATATTGAAACAGTTTTTAGAATATTAGAAGAAATGGGGGATTATATATCTTATAAAGTATATGATAGATAGAAAAAGCGAATTAAAGATATATTATGAATTAAGCGATTATTCTTATTATATAGAAAATAGTGATTATATTATATATGTTAGAAAATAATGTCTTTAAAAGTTTTAAAGTTAAACAATATATTAGTTTTTTTAAAGAAAAAGGATTTTATTTGAGAGGTATAGCTTTTCATATTGCACCAGAGATATCTGCTTTAAATTATAAACTATATTTTCGTTTATTAGATGAAAAATAAATTCATAATTTTTGATAAAATATTGAAAACTGCTTACCAGTTTCTGATGTTTTCCAAATGTTTGATTTTGATAAATAAAAAGGATTAATATTATGACCTTTCCTAGATAAATTGTCTAGGAAAGGTTTTTTTAAAAAAAGAAGTTGTCAAATTGACAACTTCAACTATCATTCACTTTTAGTATATTTAAGAATCTTTCTAATTAGATCCTTCATATCTAACGGTTTAGCGATATGATCATTCATTCCAATTTCTAGACAATGATTAATATCTTCAACGAAAGCATCAGCAGTCATGGCTAGAATAGGGATTTCTTTACCGTCTGGTCGATCTTCTAAGTTTCGAATCATTTCCGTAGCCTGATAGCCATCCATGATTGGCATTCTTATATCCATTAAGATAATTTGATAGTAACCAGGAGCTTTGGCTTTAAACATATCGACACATTGTTTACCGTTTTCGGCCCATTCGACAATAAAACCTTCTTCACTTAATAATTCATCAGCAATTTCGCGGTTAATGTCATTATCTTCAACAAGTAAAATTTTAATATCAGAAAAATCACTTTTTTCCTCAATTTCATCATGTCCATCTTTGTAGTTCATAAATTGCACTAGACCACGATATAAAGTTGATTTGAATAATGGTTTACTAATAAAACCGCTAACTCCGGCTGCTTTAGCTTCTTCTTCAATATCTGAATAATCATTGGCAGAAATAATTAGGATTGGTACTTCATCGCCAACTTGTTCACGAATTTTTTTGGCTGTTTCAATACCATCCATTTCTGGCATTTTCCAATCAATTAATACAATCTGATAATCATTATTATCATCATGATGTTTTTTAACTAACTGAATTGCTTCTTGACCGCTTGTTGTATATTCAGCCTGGATGCCAATTTTTTCAAGATTCATAACAGCATCATTACATAATTCTTTATTATCATCAACGACAAGCATATTCCAGTTTGGAAGAAGCATTTCTTCTTCATCAACATCAGCTATTTCCAAATCCAAAACAACGTGGAAAGTCGTTCCGATATCTAATTTACTATCTACTTCAATTGTACCTTCCATTTTATCAACAATATATTTGGTAATCGTCATTCCTAGTCCACTACCTTCTGTTTTATGAACCCGCTTGCTATCTTCACGAACAAATGATTCAAAGATTCGTTTTTGGAATTCTTCGGTCATTCCAATACCGTTATCTTTAACCCAAAAATGAGTACGGACCCACTTGTCACCTTTAGGTGATTCTTCTTGTTTAACGCTTACGTCTATTTTTCCTTCTTCAGGTGTAAATTTTAAAGCGTTTGATAAAAGATTGATTAGGATTTGATTTAATCTAACCCCATCACAGAATACTTGTTCCGAAATAATATTTTCAATACTAATATTAAATACTTGACGTTTGGCCTTAACTTGGGGCTGGACGATATTAACCAAGCTTTCCATTGTTTCTCTTAGACTTACTAATTCCATATTCAAATTAAGTTTGCCACTTTCAATTTTTGACATATCTAAAACATCGTTAATTAAACCTAATAGATGTTTACTAGACAAGGTGATTTTTTTAAGACAGTTTTCAACCTGCTCTTTATTATCAATATTAGTAGCGGCAATTGCCGTTAAACCAACGATAGCATTCATTGGAGTTCGAATGTCATGGGACATATTTGATAAAAATTCACTCTTTGCTTTATTGGCGTATTCGGCTTTTCTTTGAGCCTTTTCGATTTCTTTGATTTGTTTATGTGACAAAATATAGTAGATACCAAAGATAATAACCGATGCCCCGAGGATCGTTACACAGCCGATAATGGTCGTTGAAAATCTTCTGTTTGCAAGCGAAGAAATCGCGTTATCTAATTCGCCATGAGGCATTACAGTTATCAAAGACCATTTGGAGTTTTCTAACGGAATACAATAAATATGGCGATTTTCACCATCAATCGATACTTCCATTGAATATGATTGCCGATTGGTAACTGCTGCCTGCAGTCCAGCAACTAACTCTTTACCATTTCCATTTGGATAATCACCAACTTCCATTAACCAGTCAAAATAATTATCGCCTTTAGTTTCTGCGTTTTGAATAACGAAACTGCCATCTTTACGAAGAATATGTGAAAATACAATACTGTTATTTTCATTTAATGATAAGGCATCATTTAATTTTTCAATCGGTAAACCAACTACTAAAGCTGTACACATGCTGCCATCAGGAAGCGGATAACCTTCATCATGAGGATAACCAACTGATATACCATACATCAAGATAAGATTACCATCATCCGTTGTCCCGGTTCCGATCATTAAATCACCATTATTCATTGAATCAATAAATATTTCTTTATTGACAATTGTTGTCGAATCACCATAAATAAGAAATTCATCACCTTCTTTATTATATAAAGACATATATATAAATTCCCGATTTTTTCCTAACTTTTCTAACTGATCATAAGCCTCTTGATCCAATCTTTCTACTTCTTCAGGGGGATACGCTTCTAAAATGGCATTGATCTGCTGATAACGGAGACTAACTAGTGTATTAAAATGATTTTGATATTGATCACTAATTTCTTCCATATAAATGTTGGCAACTTTGGAAATTGTTTCAGTATTTTCACTTACCATAGTTGATGTAATCCAATAAAAGACAAAAACACATAGTACAACCAAAATGATTAAACTTCCCCACAAAAAATGATTCATCCTACTTTTTAATTTCGTAACCATTTAACCCATCTCCTATAACTACAAATTTCGTTAACTTTACTTATATTATACATTTTTCTATTTAGATATCGCTAGTAAATCTAAGATTTTTTTGTGATTTTATAACTAAAGATCATAGTGCTTTTTTCTTAACTGTTTAGTTAGGCTAAAAAATTTAAATGATGATAATATTTGAGGGAGTATTATAATATTTAATATGGTATAATAATAAAAAGGAAATGGGGGATAGCATGGATAATATTTTTGATTTTAAAGCATGGATACAAAGCCATCAAGAAGCACCGTATAATATTGTAGTAGAAAGTGATGATTGTATTAAGTTAGTTACTGATTATGGTGAAGCAGTAATTAATTTTACGGAAATTGATGAATATACGATCGTTGAATTTAGAATTATATCGAATAAAGATGATTCTGTGAAATTTTATCTTCATTTTGAATTAAATGATGAAGCTCATGCTAAGCAGTTATATGATGAAATGGTGGAAACATTGATCAACTTAAAAGAAGAAAAAACGTTGCAAATATTATTATCATGTTCAGCCGGACTGACTACTTCAATGTTTGCTGAAAATTTAAATGCAACAGTAGAAATGCTTGGTTTGGATTATCATTTCAATGCAGTATCTTATTTAAGTATTTATGAAGAAGCTAATAATTATGATGTGATTTTAATTGCGCCACAAATTGGTTATATGCTTAAAAGATTACAAGAAAGTGTGCCAGATAAACCGGTTTGTCAAATACCTACAGCTGCATTTGCATCATATAATACACTTGCAACAATAGAATTCATTCAAAAAGAGGTAGAAGCTTTTAATCAAAAGAAAAAAGAAAAAGAGAAAAAAGATGAATGTACTTGCTGCTGTAAGCATAAAAAAAGAATCTTATCTATTGTTATAGTTGTTAATAATGGTAAAACACAGATTTATTATCGCTTATATGATAATTGTGAAATTATCGATAGTAATCAAATTATTAAACCATCAATGAATGTCTATGATTTATATGATATCATCGATACAGTATTAGTAAAACATGGTCATATTGATGTAATTGGGATAGCTTCTCCAGGTATTGTTAAGGATAATAAGCATTTAAAAACACCAGCTGAAGGTAAGGAAATTGATATTAAGAAAGATTTTGAAGATAGATATAATATCGATGTTTTTGTTTATAATAACGCTAATGCTGCGGTAGTCGGATTTTCATTAGAACATCCTGAATACAAAAATATTATTTTTCACTCACAACCATTTGGAGTTGGGGGACAAGGAATTATTTCTAATGGTAAAGTAGTTAAAGGTAAAAACGGGATTGCCGGTGAAGTTAGATTCTTCATTCGCAGAATGCAATTATCGGATGATATTTTTAAATTATCATGGAGTGAACATGGAGCAGTTGAAGTGGTCACTAAATCGCTACTACCATCGATTTCAATTATTGGACCAGAAGCGGTGGCTATTTATGGTAAGATGACGCCTGATATGAATGAAATAAAAAATGCATTGAGTTCATTTATTGATGATGATTATATGCCAGAATTTTATTATATTAAAGAAGCTAGTTCCTATATGTTAAGCGGAATTACAGAATTATGTGTCAATTATTTAGAAGACTAATAAAGGCTCGATTGAGCCTTTTGTTTTACTTGGAAAAATAAGCTTTTAAAATTTTTAGACTTTCTTCTCTAAGGACACCTGCTGTTACTTGAGGATAAAATGGAGAATGATCAAATACCATTTGACTACAATTGCATCCTTCATCATGTAAAATATTATTTAAATCAATATTACTAGCAGCATATACTAAACGTCCTAATTTTGACCAGACAATTGCTCCTGAACACATGAAATATGGCTCATAGCTAGAATAAAGAGTATAATCACTCAAATCAGTAATATGAGTTTCGTCACAAAATCTTCTTATTAGTCCTAGTTTGGCATGAAAGGTAGGATCGTTGGCACTATAAATTTGGTTTTCGTTCGTATAAACAATTTTATTATCTTTAACCAAAACAGCACCGAAAGGTTCATTGCCGTGTTTTACTGCAAGTGCTGATAACTCTATGGCTTTTTTCATAAATATTTCATCATTCATAATTTTTCTTGTTTGCATAATATTTAATACTATTCTAAATTAAATATAGCTTATCAATACTTTAGTGTCAATATACAAGAAACTGCAGTATGTTTTAAAGTAATAGTGAAATGCATTATTCATATTGTACTTTTTAGCTGGGTGACTTTAAAATAATAATAAAGAGGTGAGTAAAATGGAAGAAACATATATAATTTGTCATATGTTACAGTCACTTGATGGGAAAATTAGTGGAAATATTTTTTTAAATCCAGTTACACAAAAATTAGCTGCTGATTATCGTCAAATTGGTACAAATTATCAGGCGGATGCGATTATTTATGGTAAAACAACCGCACAGGAGTTATTTATCAATGAAGATAAATTAATTTCTTTACCTTCAGTGAATCAATCAATCGTTCGCGAGGATTATCTTAATATAGGTCAAAAAAATAGCTGGATCGTAGTAATTGATGGTTTAGGAACGCTTGCATGGAATAGTGAAGTTTTAAAGCATGACAGACTTAAAGATAAAAATATTGTTGTGGTTTTGAGTGAAAAAGCAAGTGATGAATATTTATTGCATTTACAAAAATTAGGGATTTCTTATCTTTTTGCTGGAAAAAAGAAGCTACGGATGCGTACTGTTGTAACGAAGATGCATGAAAAGTTAAAGATTAAAACGGCACTATTACAAGGGGGCGGAATCGTCAATGCCAGTTTTGCAAATGAGAATTTAATTGATGAAATTAGTTTAGTAATTGCACCGGTTATTAGTGGGGCTAGTGATATCCCAACTTCTTTTGAATCTGGTGATTTTGGCTTTCCGTTAGCCTATTTAAATAGTTTTAAATTGATTGAAACTAGAGTGTTAGATGATTCGGGATTATGGCTTAATTATCAAAGGTAATAGCCAAACTAACTATTACCTTTAATTTTTTGTTGATATTGATGTAATGACTGAGTATATAATTCACCTTGTTTTTTGCTATAACGATGATAGATAGCAAGATTAATAAAATAGAGAATTAAAATAATTGATATAAAAATTAGGATTTGTATAAAGGTTGCTGGCTGATTGAAATATCCGATCCAATAAAAAATAATAATTTCATATATGCTAATTAGAATTAGAAAAATAGTTAATCGTCTAACAAATAACCATTTTTTGATAAATAAATTAGTAAAAATGAAACAAAAGATAAAGACACCACCTATTATTGCAATAATAAGTTTATTTAAAAATTCAATTGTAATAACTGAGTGATTAAATAAATTAGCTAATACTAAGATTATCAATAGGAACCAGCTAAGACAAAAAGCAAATCCTTTTTTTAACCAGTTAAAAAATTTTATTAATTCAGATTTTTGATTGTTCATAATTACCTCCGTTTTAAATGGACAATAGTTTTTTAAATGCGGGTACATAACGTCTTGAAATATGCAAATGTTCACCGTTGCACATAGTAAGTAAGATTGTTCGATTTAGTTCAGGTTTTAAACAGTTAATTTTGTTGATATTTACAATCAAAGACTTTGAAATTCGAATAAAATCCTGATTTGGCAAAAGATATTCGAGTTCATATAGACGAAGCCTAACTTCTAATACCTCATCTTTTGTATATAAAAAAGTATAATTATCAACAGTTTCAAAATACAAGATATCCGATATATTAATGATATATTGGCGATTGTCTTTTTTAGCGATTAATTTTTGATCAAATAATTCGATATACTTTTTTAATGACAATATTTTTTCATCGATTTTACGGCATTGAATAATAATTTGTAAATCATAGTTAGGCTGTTCAATGATTCTAATATCCACCTATGATCACCTCCTGATTTTATTATATTAAATAATAATTTTGATACAAGAAAACCATAAGTAAGTGGTATAAATAATACGTTAAGAGGAAAAAATCTCTTTTAAAATTTAAAAGAGATTAAAAACTATTTTAATTTTCCATAATACATATCACTAAAGATGCCCTCAGTTTCAACTAATTGATCATATTTACCACTTTGAACAATTTTACCATTGTCCATAACAATAATACGATCACAGTTTTTTAATGTCGTTAAACGATGAGCAATAGAAATAATTGTCATATTATTTTCAGTTTTTAGTTTTTCAATTTCATTTTGAATAAAACGTTCCGATGTATTATCTAATGCCGAAGTTGCTTCGTCCAGAATTAGAATTTTAGGTTTTCTTAAAAAGATTCTAGCAATCGCAATTCTTTGTTTTTGACCACCTGATAAATTGCTGCCTCCTTCAGCTAAAACAGTATTTTCTTGATCAGGTAAGCTATTTACGAATTCATTTAAACACGCCTTTTTTAAAGCGGTTTGTATTTCTTTTTTAGAAACATCGCGGTCAAGACCATAACAGATATTTTCAACAATTGTTCCTGCAATCAAAAATGGACTTTGAGGAACTAAAGCAATCACATTAGAAATATCTTTTCTAGATAAAGAATCAATATTATTACCATCAAGCAGAATTTCTCCCTGACACTTTTCTAATTTACAAATAGCCTTGATCAAAGACGATTTACCACAACCACTAGGACCGGCAATACCTAAAAACATCCCAGTTTGGATATTCAAAGATAATTGATTTAAAATAATATTATCTTGATTATAGGCAAATGTTAGATTGTTGATAGTAATAATTTCATTTTCAATCTTATTAATTTGTTTAGGTTTTAGTGGTAAATAAGAAAAATCATTTGGAATTTCAGTCATTTTAAAGAAATCTTCAGCTAAAACTACACTTTCAGATAATTCATCTAAAATACGGTGTAATTCTTCTAATGGTTTGATAAGCTGTGAAAAACATAAATAAGATGTTAAGACATCACCAACACTAATTATGTTTAATGTTGCCAGAAATGCTGAAATACCAATCATCAAAACGGTAAAAACGGCTTCATTAATAAACTTTAAACTATCATATTTAGCCATTTGAAGATGATGTTTCATTTCTTTACTGCGTAAAAATTCTGATTTTTGGTCAAACCGATTTTCTTCAATTTCAATACTGTCACTAATTCGAATCACTTCAATACCGTTTAATAATTCAACGATAGTTCCATCCATAGCTGCTTTAGTTTCTAAGAGCTCGACTCGAATTCCTTTTTGAGTACTAATTTGTCGAAAAACTATTGCCATTCCAATCGGAATTACTAATAACATTGGTAAAGCTAAAATAATTGGTAAAGTTGTAAAAATAACTACGATAGCTGCAATGCTATTAAAAATAGCTGGTGCAAAATCCATAAAAATCAACTTTTCTAACTTAACCGTTCCTTCTAAACAGCGATTTAAGCGACCATGAATATTTCCGGTCATATTTTCTTTAAAGTAAGCAAGCGGTGCTTTTAGTAAAGACATTATAACAATTCCTCTTGCTTTTTTTTCGGTTTTGGTAGCTGTATCTTCAACCATGATCCTTCTAAGTATTTTAATCAATTCATTGATCACATTAACGACTAGAATCAATATTAATATCGGTATAATTTTTGAAAACTGTATTTTTTCCTGCATTAAAATATCATCAGTTAACCAGCCGATTGCTTTTGGTGTTAGCTGTGATAATATTGCTGAAACTAACATTATGATCAAAATAATGATAAAATTTCTTTTTTGTTTTTTATCAAGTAAAGCATATAATTTATGTAATATTTTTTTTAACCCATTTTTATCTTTCATTTTATCCCTCTTTTACTATTATCATTATACTTATTTTTTTAGTTTTGTAAAAATGTTAATAAGATTTATTATAATCATATTTGCTTGTAGGATAAAAAATAGTTATTATATGCTGGGGAAAATAAAAGGAGAAAGTATGAAACTTACTAGAGAAAAACTATTGTATTTGTTATTTTTATATGATCATAAAGATAAAAAATATACAATAACAAGAATTGCTCAAGAAATGGAAATTTCTAAATCAACAGTAAGCCGGGTATTAAATACATTTTATCAAGAAGGATTATTGTTGGAAAAAGGGAAGGGTGGATTATCTTGTCAGGGCTGTTTACTAGCGAGAAGATATAAACAAGATATTAATAAGGTAGCCAAATGGCTTGAAAACACAGTAGATTTTAATCAGGAAGAAGCTTATCAAGAAGCACTTTCGCTAATTTTAACTATGTCTAAAGATGCGAGAAATAAATTGGTTAATAATACTAGTAAGCAAAGATTATTTGCAATAATTAATAATGTTAAGGAAATTAGCGGTGATATGTTGGGAGCTAATTTAGATGATGGTGAATATCCCTTTGCATTTACTATTTATAAAAAAGATCAACTTGGAATTTCGATGGCCAATGATGGTTTTATTCATCCAGGAATTTTAAAAGTTAAATTTGGCTGTGGTGAATTAATTTTGACGCCTAAAGAAGTGGAACAAGAATCATTAATGGGAAAAATTGTTTTAAAAGGAAAATTAGAGTCGTTAAAGTATGAAGTTGATCATCAATATGTAACAAGTAAATTGTGTCGAGGAAGGTATATAATTCCTATCTCTAAACTTTATTTTTTTTATAGTAAGGAAGAAAAAATATTACAAACAACATTAAAAATAAAAGTAAAATTAGAAGAAGGAATAATTAATATGCCTGAAAAAGAGGCGATATTGACAATTATTTTTAAATAGTGTTGTCTACCTGTAAACATAAAAAATTATTAGAAAAATATAAAAATAATAGAGAATATGCAGTTTTTGTTGCAATTATGCAACAAAAATAGTAGTTGAATTAGATTAGGATAATGATAGAATTTGTGCGTGGTTAGTTTTATCTAACAACATTGTGTTAGTTAAAACTAATGAATATGAAAGGAGGAATGTAATGAAAAAATTTTTTAAAGCAGCTTTAGCTTTAATGATGGCATTTTCAATTCAAGTAGCAACACTTCATAAAGTTAAAGCCAATAGTGTTGATTTGTCAAAACCAGGCACTTATGAGGTGCCGATCGCTTCGTTAGAAAACGCAATACCAGTAAGAACAGTGAAAGAACTATTTTCAAAAGTGTTTGGGAATTCAATTACTGTTAAAGTTGACAAAGATAAAAAAGCCGAAGCGATACTTAATTTACGTCACATGGATATTAGTATTATTGGTATTAAATACCATGCCAATATTACTGAAATAGAGGGTGCGACAGTTTTACAACAAGGTGAAGAACAATATTCAGAAGGATTTAGTCCGTTTTCATCAACAAAATCTCATACAGTACCTAAAAGAGTTAGCTTACCATTGTCTTTAAAGGATAATTCACAGGAAATGGTTGTTAGAGTGGACTTATTGGATGCATTTCAAGGTAGCCCACGTAAAATAAATGTGAAATTAACTTTAAATGTTAGTGAAGCGATTGAACTTGCTAATTATGCAGCAGTCGATAAAGCATTTGAAAAAGTAGGTACTTTAAGTCCGGATGATTATACTGAAAAATCTTGGGATGTTTTGAAAAAAGCAATGGATGAAGTGGTTGATAACTTAGAAGCAAAAGATCAAGATAAAGTTAATCAGATGGCTAAAAAAGTGAATGATGCGATTAATGCATTAGAATATAAACCTGGAAAAAGTAAATTAGCTACTGATGGAACATACAATGTTGGTGTTAATTTATGGCATGAAACTCAAGATCGTCCTTCAATGGCGAATTCATCTTTAGATCCGGTAGCGACTATCATTAAAAAAGATGGAAAAGCAACAATGTATATCACAACTAAACCAATGACTTTTGGTTCAATAACAGCATCAATGCAAGATTTATATTTAGGTTCTTTAAGCAATGATGGTTATAAACAAAATTCAGCGAAAATTGAAGCTAAAGATAAAGCTGGTAATCCAAGATTATGGTCATTTGCTTTACCTCATGAAAATGAATACATTGATATAGTCGTTAATCCACGTGTTGCTTTCATGGGTAATCGGGATATAGGGGCTCGAATTAAGGTTGATTATGGAAGTTTACGAAAAATTTCTAATGGAATCGAAGTACCAAAAGCTCCAGAAATAACAGACGATAAAGCAACTGAGCCAACAGTAACTGAAGATGAAAAAGCAACTGAAACAAC
>NZ_JAGHEW010000278.1 GCF_017889095.1 Thomasclavelia sp.
GCCTTGTCTTGAATAAATAATTCCCTGGCTAGCTAGTAACTTCAATGCTGAACGAATGGTATTTCTCGATACTTGATATTGGGTAATCATTTCATCTTCGGTTGGTAATTTACCATTTTGTTTAAATTCACCTTGTTTAATTCTTTCAACTATTTCATTAGCTACATTTTCATATTTTGCCATCTTTATCACCACTTTCTTCTTCAAGAATATCATAACTTAATTAAGATGGCAAATATTTATAGGCATAAATTTTATTTGTTTTAATTATCATTTATTTGTTTTTGAATCATTTGCATTTTATGATCAAGTTTTGCACTGATATCGGCACATTCAAGTAAACTTTGAGAAATTGATTCAGCAATCTTTTCATCTAATGATTTTTTATAGCGTAATTTATGTTCCAGACTAGCCCAAAAATCCATCGCAATTGTTCTTAATTGTACCTCTACTTTCATTGCTCTTTTTTCATTCTTTAGGAAAATAGGTATTTCAATAATTAAATGTAAACTTCGATAACCATTACTTTTAGGATTTTTAATATAATCTTTCTTTTCAATTAACTTAACATCATCTTGTTTTAGTAAACATTCAGCTAATAAATAAATATCATCTTCAAACGAACAAATCACTCTAATTCCAGCGACATCAAATATATTTTCTTCAATATTTTTTAATGAAAAAGCAATATTCTTCTTTTTCAATTTCTTTAAAATACTCGTTTGCGATTTTAATCTTGATTTAATTGTTTCAATCGGATTTTGATCATAGTATACTGAAAACTCTTCATTTAAAACTCGAAACTTAGTTTCCACTTCCATAATGGCACAGCGATAATAGGCCATCAATGTTTCAATAGGAATACTTTCCTTTTCAATTTCATCAATAAACTCATCATTCACCACTTCTTCAAAAAAATAATCTCTAATTTCTTCTTTTTTCATTTTCTTTTACCTCTTCAATTAAATTATAAAGAGGAAATGTTAACTCAACTTCAACTAATAAAGAAAAAACTCTATGAAAACCATAGAGTTTTTTAGGAGCGTATTAATCATCGATTCTTTCAATTTTAAAGATAACTGGACGAGTTCCATCATTACAGCAGGCAATCATTTCATTTTCCCTTTTCATCCAGCCTTTCATGATTGAACCACCTTGTAATCCAGCATAGATATAGCGGCTAACGCAATCCCAAGCTTCACTGCAAAATTTCCCATTTAACATTTGCATGAAATCATCTTTACCATTACTTCTTTCTAAGATAATTTCCTGACCTACTTTAAATACCGGACAAGGACCGGCTTTAGGGTCGGCACAATATTTTTCCTGTAATTCGGGATAGCATTTTTTATCTAAAACAGTTAATTTTACTTTTGACATAATTATTCCCCTTTTCTATAATTCCTCACCATTGGTGGCAATTACTTTTTGATACCAGTAAAAACTTTGTTTTGGAATTCGTTTTAATGAACCATTACCTTCATCATCTTTATCAACATAAACTAAACCATAACGTTTACGCATTTCTCCAGTTCCAGCTGAAATTAAATCAATGCAGCCCCAAGGTGTATAGCCCATTAAATCAACACCATCTTCTTCAACCGCTTCTTTCATTGCTTTAATATGTTTTTTCAAGTAATCAATCCGATAATCATCATTGATAGTACCATCAGCTTCTAGTTTATCAATCGCTCCTAAACCATTTTCGACAATAAATAATGGTAATTGATAACGTTCATATAATTGATTTAAAGCAATTCGAAGTCCGGTTGGATCAATTAACCAGCCCCAGGCACTTTTTTCTAAATAAGGATTAATTACTGATGTCGTCATATTTCCTTCAGTTGTCTGTATGCTTGGATCAGCACTTACACATGAACTTGAATAATAACTAAAACCAATATAATCAACTACTCCCGCTTTTAAAATTTCTTCATCACCAGGTTCCATTGGTAATTTGATATTTAAACGTTCATATTCTTTTAATTTATAATTTGGATAAACACCTCGACATTGAACATCACAATAGAAATGACGAATTTGATCATCTTTCATCTTTTTAAGCTGATCATCAGGATGACATGTTAAACCATAAGCCGAAGTATAAGCAATCATCATTCCAATTTTAAAATCAGGATTAATTTGATGACCTAAAGATACGGCTTTAGCACTCGCTAAAAATTGATGATATGTTCCCGTTGCTTTTGACTGCAAATCGTTTTTCAACATTCCTCCTGCATACAATGGTAAGATTTCCATATTATTGATTTCATTAAAAGTCATCCAATATTTAACTTTATTTTGATAACGCGTAAAAATCGTTTTACAGTAATTTACATAGAAATCGACACAGCGACGATCGATCCAGCCACCATATTGGTTGGCAAGATGCAAAGGTGTTTCAAAATGGAAAATTGTTACTACTGGTTCAATTCCATATTTTAAACATTCATCAAACAAATCATCATAGAACTGTAATCCTTTTTCATTAGGTTTGTCTTCGTTACCTAAAGGAAAAATACGAGTCCAGTTAATTGATAAACGATAACATTTAAAGCCCATCTTAGCCATTAAAGCAATATCTTCTTTGTAATGATGATAATGATCAACAGCTTCGTGAGTTGGATAATATTCACCTTCTAAACATTGTAATATAGCACCATCAGGAATATCATCATACGGGAAAACTACCTGGCTGCCAATTTTACCATCTTTAGTTTTAAAAGTAACTCGACGCTGGATATTATTACGACCATCACCATTAGTTACTACATCGGCAGTTGATAATCCTTTACCATCTTGATTATAAGCACCTTCAAACTGATGCCCGGCAGTTGCCCCACCCCATAGAAAATTACTTGGAAAACTCATTAATCAGTTACCTTCTTTCCATAGAATTCTTCATACATTTCTAAAGCCCGATTTAAGACTTTTGCACCATTCATTGTTCCATAATCACGCATATCGACTACTTCATAAGGCACTTTGCCTTCACAAATTTTAGCTACATTTTTTAATACATACCGAACTTGCGGTCCTAATAATAACACATCAAAACTTCCCATGCGATCTTCAATTCCTTTTTCAGGACCCGCATCAACAGATACTTCAATTCCTCTTCGCTCTGCTTCTACTTTCATTTTGTTCATTAATAAACTAGTTGACATCCCACCAGCACACGCTAATAAAATTCTAATCATTTCTTATTCCTCCTTGTTTCTTTCTGGCTTTACTATAATTACTTTTTTTACTTTCTACAAGCGTTTTCATAAGTCTTGTTACAGTGTAACAAACCTTTTCAATTAATCAATCATTTCAACGTTACCTGGTAACAAAAAACGAAAGCATTTTATTGCTTTCGTTTAAAAAAGATAACATTATAAAACTCTTCTGCCTGTTTCATTCTTTGATAATCATGAGAAAAAATAAGACTAAAAAACAAATCAAAAACATATTTAACAGCCGTAAAATAAACAAGTTCACCAATACGATCCATATCGGGATCAAAAGGTGTAAAAATCGTATAACGACAATAATCCGATAACTTATTAGAACGATTGCCGGTTATTGCAATCGTTGTAATATTTCTTCGTTTCAATGTTTTTGCCATCTCTAATAAATATGTATTTAAAGAAAATTTGCTCATGATAAAAACCACATGATCATTAGAAACATTTAAAGCAAAATTTAACTGCTTATCTACTTCATGGTAAACAACTGCTTATCTACTTCATGGTAAACAGTTGCAATCTTACCGACATTACATAAACAATGTGATGCATATTGTCCGACTTTGGCATTAGTATCATTTGCAATAATATCAATGTATTTACTATTAGTTAATAGCTCAATTATTTCTTTGATCTCATCCATCTTTAATAATTCTTTCATTTGATCAATCGAATCTTTTTCTAAATTAGCCGTTTTATTGATTAAAGATAAAATATCTTCATTAGATACTACTTTATAGTTTGTTAAATCTAGGTTTTTTAAAGCCGAACCAATATTATATTTAAATTCATTATAATTTTGATAACCCAGTTTTTTGATAAAACGAATGATTGAAGTGGCACTAGTATAGGTTCTTTTCGCAAATTCACGAGTTGATAACCTAGGAATTTCTTCTAAATGTTCGATCATATAAGTAGCGATAACAAGATCGTTTTCACTTAAATCAGTTGTTTTTTGTAATTTTTCTAGGATTTCCATACTTTATCCTCAACATATTTCAATGCTCTTTCTTTTAATTGTAGATATTGTTTTGCCGTTAGTTTATCTTTGGGATTAACGCGATCAAATAAACGAATTAAATAATTTTCTTGTTTAATATATTCTAAACTAGCTTGAAAATGAAAATCAAAAATAAAAGCTATATATGAAATCCATTTATCAAGATTAGTCTTTCGTGTTGGCCCATAGATTAATTTACCATCCATAAACTGCTTATAAACAACTGGTGTAATTGTTTCTAATTCCAAGTTTTCCTTACTTGTTTGTAACAACGTTTCTATACTTTCTACTTCTTTAACGCGAAAATTATCTAATTTATCACTATCACGAATCAAATGAATAAATAATAACTCGCGGTTAGTATTTGATCCGGTTACTTGATATTTATTATGCTGTTCAATCGCTGCTTTGATGAGTTCATCATATTTTCGATTGCAGATAAATTCTTTGATTAATCCCTGCTTAAACAATAAATCACTAGAAAACAAAGCATGATCAATCGTTCGATAATCTTCAAAGCTATGATAAATCCGATATTGTTCAAAACGTCCTAAATCATGTAATAAAGCAATAACTAAAGCAAGCTGTCTATCTTCATCATTTAAATTTAACTGATTACATAAATATTGTGTATGTTTAACGACCTGATAACTATGAACTACTTTTAATCTAATTAAATCATTGCTTAAATCATAATTTTGAATATATTCTTTAAACCGTTTCATTGCCCCTAAATAGTAATTATCATTAATGATCAGTCCCATATAAATAACATCATCCATTGGGTTATCGTAATACGGTTCAATTTCTTGAAAACCAAAATGCTGATATAAATTAATTGCTGCCTGTAATGGTTTAATCGTATCTAAGACCATCTCCTGGTAACCATCTTTTTTAGCCGCAAGAATAATTTGTTCAATCAATTTACTACCAATCCCAAACTTCCGATATTCCTTTTTTACATATAACCGTTTCATTTCACAGCGCAATACATGATGACGATAATAACCGACACAGCCAACGACTTTTCCATCGACTAAAGCCGCTAAAAGACGACCATGATTTCCTGTATATTTAGCTTTTA
>NZ_JAGHEW010000279.1 GCF_017889095.1 Thomasclavelia sp.
AAGATCCGGTGGCAATGGCATGATGGAAACACCTGTACCCGTTCCGAACACAGAAGTTAAGCATCATAGCGGCGAAGATAGTACTGCGGTGCGAAAAGAGCACGCTGCCGGTCCTTCTTCTTTTTTTTTATTTTGCATATTTTCATTTATGATCATGATACTTTCAAAACAAAAACCGGGATCACTTCCCGGTTTTTTTGGTAAAGATAAGTAAAACTAGTTATTTCTTTAAATAGATCCATATTTGTAGTATAATAAATGTGGTGATAAAATGAAAGTTAAGTTATATTTTGGACAAGAAGATTCAATAAAAAAATCTGGGATTGGAAGGGCTTTTGTTCATCAAAAAAAGGCTCTAGAATTAACCGGAATTCCTTATACAGTTGATAAAGATGATTTAGATTATGATATCTTGCATATTAATACTGTATGGCCTGATAGTTATAAAATGATTAATCAGGCTCGAAAAAATAATAAAAAAATTATATATCATGCTCATAGTACTGAAGAGGATTTTCGTAATTCTTTTATGTTTTCAAATACTGTTTCTGGTATTTATAAAAAGTGGTTAATTAATTTATATACAAAAGGCGACTACATAATCACTCCTACTCCATATTCAAAACGTTTATTGGAATCTTATGGCATACAAGTGCCAATAACAGCTATATCTAATGGCATTGATTTAGAACAATTTAATCCAACCAAGCAGCAAATCGAATTATTTGAGCAAACATATAATATCAAAGATACTGATATAATTATAATTTCAGTTGGCTGGCTCTTTGAACGCAAAGGATTTGATACATTTGTAGAGGTTGCAAGAAGGTTGCCAAATTATAAATTTATGTGGTTTGGTGATGTTAAAATGTCAATGCCTACAAAAAAAATAAAAGAATTATTAGATGATTTGCCTAAGAATGTTATTTTACCTGGTTATGTTAAAGGTGATGTTATCAAAGGTGCTTATGGAAGATGTAATCTTTTTTTCTTCCCGTCTCGTGAAGAAACAGAAGGAATCGTTGTTTTAGAAGCTTTAGCGAGTCGATGCAATATTTTACTTAGAAATATACCTGCCTTTTCAGACTGGCTTTATAATGGCGTTAATTGCTATATGGGAGATGATACTGATGATTTTGTGGATTTGATAATAAAAATAGTTAATCATGAATATCCTTCTTTAAAAGAACAAGGTTTTTTAGTAGCGAAAGAAAGAGAACTAAAAAAAATAGGAAAAGAATTGTTAGAGGTATACAAACTTACTTTAAGCCTCTAAAGTAGAGGTGGATTATGAAAGATAATTCTAAAAAGAAATATTTATTTAATTTTGTATTAATTATTGGTATTGGTGCTACTGTAATTTATTTTACAATGAAAGATGATTTGAAAGCATCAATTAACGCTTTACTTACTGCTTCAGCCGGATGGATTTTCATTTCTTTTTTGTTAATGATAATTTATTATCTTTTTGATGGAATTAATCTATATACATTTGGCAGATTATATAAAAAAGATTATACGTTTAAGCAGGCGTTTGTTAATGCAATATCGGGAACGTTGTTTAATGGTTTAACGCCATTTTCTAGTGGTGGTCAATTTGCTCAGGTCTATATTTTTAATAAGCAAGGGATAGCACCTACTAATTCAGCAAGCATTTTATTAATGGCCTTTATTGTTTATCAATCGGTTTTAGTTTTATTTACGGCAATAGTAATGTTGTTAAGATTTTCTGCTTATAGTAAAATATATTCTGAGTTTTTTTCATTGGCTATCCTAGGTTTCGTTATTAATTTTTTTGTTATTGCAGGACTATTTTTAGGAGCTAAATCAAAGTGGTTACAAAATTTTTTATGTAACTCAATAATTAAAATTTTAAGCAGAGTTAGAATAATTAAAAACTACGAAGAGACAGTTATAAAGGTTTCGCGTTCTTTAGAAAATTTTCGTCATGAATTGGGGATCCTTCAAAAAAATAAAACTGTTATTTTAAAATCCTCTTTATTAAATTTAGGTAAATTGCTTATTATCTACAGTATTCCTTTTTTTGCTGCTAAAGCATTAAATTTGGATGTTAGATTTAGCCAAATTTTTGATTTTATTGGTATTTGTTCTTTTGTATATATGATAACAGCATTTGTTCCTATTCCTGGAGCTAGTGGTGGTAGTGAGGGCGTGTATTACATGCTGTTTAGTCCGATTTTATCTGCGGTAGGGACTTCAACCACCCTATTAATTTGGCGTTTTGTGACATATTATTTAGGGTTAATTATAGGTGCAATTGTTTTTGCAACAAATAGAGAAATAAACGGAACGGAGTGAATATATGAAAATTGCTATCTTTTCTGATACATATACACCTGATCTAAATGGGGTGGCTACATCAACAAGAATTTTACGAGATGAATTGATTAGACAAGGTCATGATGTAGTTGTAGTTACTAGTGAATTACCTAGTGATACTGATTATTATGATGATCCATCAGATAATGTTTTAAGAGTGCCGGGCTTGGAAATTCAAGCCCTGTATGGTTATCGCGCTTGTAATATTTATTCTTTTAAAGGAATGAGAGAATTAAAACGAATGAATATTGAAGTGATTCATGTTCAAACTGAATTTGGAATTGGTATATTTGGTAGGATCGTAGGAGAAGTTTTAGATATACCTGTAGTTTATACATATCATACGATGTGGGCTGATTATACTCATTATGTAAATCCAGTTAATTCAGAAGCTTTGGATGGTCTGTTTAAAAAAGCGGTTTTTCGAATAAGCAAATTTTATGGAGATAAAAGTGCTGAATTAATTGTACCTACTCAAAAGACCAAAGAAGCTTTGGAAAATTATGGGTTAGACAAAAAAGTGCATATTATTCCTACAGGATTAGAACTAAATAAGTTTGATCCTAAAAATAGAAATGATAAATTAATTGCTCAAATAAAAGAAGAATATGGAATCAAAGATCAGTTTGTAATTACTTTTTTAGGAAGGATTGCAAAGGAAAAAAGCATTGAATTAATAATTGATGCTATGAAAGAGCTTGTAAAAATAGATACAAATATTATATGTATGATTGTTGGTGGCGGGCCACAATTGGAAGAATTAAAAGAATTAGTAAAAGATGATCATATTGGTAAGTATGTGATTTTCACGGGACCTAAGCCTAGCAATGAAGTTCCAAGCTATTATCACATATCAAATGTATTTGTGTCAGCATCAGTTTCAGAAACACAGGGATTAACATATATTGAAGCAATGGCTAGCGGGATTCCTGCAATTGCTCGCTATGATAAAAATTTAGAAGATGTAATTATTGATGGAGTCAATGGTTATTTTTTCAATGATGTTAATGAACTGGTTGATATTTTAAACAAATTACTAAATAGCGATTTTTCTAAGCTGGCTAAGTCAGCTTATGATAGTGTAAAAAAATATAGCAGTGAAGTATTTTGCCAAAAAGTTCTAGATGTTTATGAATTAGCAATTAAGAAGAAAAAATATTTCTACACTGTAAAATCTATTTATCCAATAAAAAATGGATTGAACGAAGTAGTCTTTTTATATGATGAAAGTGAAATAATTGTTGAAGTCAGCAATAAAAAAATAGAGTATTATCAATTAGAGCCGGGGACAGTTATCGATAAAGAAATTTTTGATGCTTTAAAAGATTTTGAACAAGTAACTCGGGCATATCATAAAGCGCTAAAATTATTAACTGTTAAAGATTATACTTATAAACAGATGAAAAAGAAATTAATGGATAGCGGTGCTTATGATGATACACAGCTTGATGCTACAATGCAATTATTACAAGAAAAGAATTTGATCAATGATGAAGCATATACTGAAAACTATCTAAAACGTTGTTTAAGACTTGGAATTGGATTGAATAAGGCGGTTTATAATTTACGTAATTATGGAGTAGACAGCGCAATTATTGATCAGGGACTAGAAGAATTAGATGATAATAGTGAGTATCAGGAAGCTACTGCTTTAATCGATAATATTTATAATCGAAATAGTAATTTTTCATATAAAGCAATGTTGAAAAAAATACGTGATAAATTATATGTTAAAGGTTTTACATCAGATACAATTGAACGTGCATTAAGTGATTATGATTTTGAATATGATGCTGATAAAGAACATGAGGCATTAGAGAAAGAATTTAATAAACAAAAATCTAAATTTCAAAAAAAATATCAAGGATCACAATTAAAAGAAAAAATCATTGATACTCTATTAAGAAAAGGTTACAATTATGAACATATCAAAGAGTTATTAAATGAAGAAGGAGCATTAGATAATGAATAAAATATATGAATTAAAACCCGGTGATGAAGGTGCTGTTATTGAAGCACTGGTTAATCGTGTGGTTGTTGGAAAAACAAATGGTGCGAATCGTTCTACCTATTTAAGTATTACATTACAGGATAAAACAGGTACAATTGATGCTAAATTATGGAATGCTAATCCTGAGCAAGTTGAAAAAATAAAAGCTGGCTGTGTTGTTCAAGTAATGGGTGATGTAATTAGATACAATGAAGACCGTCAGATGAAAATCATTAAAATAAAAATTACATCTAGTGATGCTAAAGAACAAGTTAAATTTTTAAAAAGTGCACCAGAAAGCGGTCAAAGTTTAATCGATGAAATAACTCAATATATTGAACGAATTGATAATCTTAAACTAAACCAGTTGGTTAAAACAATTTTTAACCGCTATGTAGACAAGCTTTCAATTTATCCAGCAGCTAGTAAAAACCATCATGAATATGTATCTGGGCTTGCATTTCATACTTGTAGTATGCTAAGAATAGCTGATGCAATTTGCAAACTGTATCCATCATTGAATAAGGATCTACTTTTTGCTGGAATTACATTGCATGATTTAGGAAAGACTGTTGAATTAAGTGGTCCTGTTGTTCCAGAATACACGGTCGAAGGAAAGCTGTTAGGACATATTTCAATTTCTCAGGCAATCATTAAAGAAACAGCTGATGAAATGCATATTGAAGGTGAAGAAGTGGTATTATTGCAGCATATGATTTTATCTCATCATGGTAAAAATGAATATGGATCACCAGTATTGCCACAAATTAAAGAAGCTGAAGTATTGTATTTGATTGATAATATGGATGCTAGAATTAATATGTTGGAAAAAGCTTTAGAATCAGTTGAGCCGGGAAGTTTTTCAAAACGTGTTTTTCCATTGGAAAATAGAGCGTTTTATAAACCTAAAATTGATGAAATTGACTAGAAAGTATGCAAAGTCATACTTTCTTTTTATAACAGGAGTATAGAAATGGAGTTTGTCGATGCTAAAACACTATTAACGAGAGTAAAATATGGAAATCAATGGTATGGGGTAGATTATAATATGAATTTATACCGGGGCTGCAATCATCAATGTATTTATTGCGATAGCCGTAGTAACTGTTACCATATTGATCATTTTGATATTGTTCGCGGCAAGCGAAATGCCCTTATAATTTTGGAACAAGAGCTGCTTAGAAAAAGAAAAAAAGGGATTGTTGGTGTTGGCGGAATGAGCGATACTTATAATCCATTTGAAGAAAAATATGAACAAACAAGAGGTGCTTTAAAGCTATTTTTAAAATATGGTTTTGGAGTTTCAATTGATACAAAAAGTAATTTAATTCTTAGAGACCTTGACTTATTAAAACAAATTAATAATCGAAATAATGTTATTGTTAAATTTACAATAACAACTCCTGACGACCAACTGTCAAAGATAATTGAGCCGGGCGTATGTGTTTCTTCCAAACGTTTTGCTGCAATTAAACAATTGAGTGATAATGGTATTTTTACCGGAATTATGTTAAATCCAGTATTACCATTTATTACGGACAAAGCTGAAGATATTAAAAAAATTGTCAAAATGGCTAGTCAAAATAATGCAAAATTTATTCATACATATATGTCAGTAACATTAAGAGAGAATCAAAGAGATTACTATTATGAAAAATTAGATCAATATTTTCCAGGGTTAAAGCAAAAGTATTTTCAGTATTATCGTAATACATACGACTGTTTAGTTCCTAATGCTAAAGATCTATATCGGCTGTTTACTGAAGAGTGTCGTAAATATGGTATTTTGTATGATATGCAAGATATTATAACGGCATACAAAAAAGAAAAATGTTTTGAACAAATATCATTATTTTAAAAAAAGCGAGATTACTCGCTTTTTTGATTATTTCGTAATTTTTAAAAATAAATCATCTAAATCTACTATTTTACTACGATCAGTAAAATTGATTTCAATTTGATCATTGTTATCATATCGTGGAATTATATGAAGATGAAAATGCATTACTGTTTGGCCAGCTACTTCATTAGCGTTGGTTAAAATGTTAACACCGTTAGCATTTAGTTTTTCAACAATTAGATTAGCGACTTGTTTAGTTATTTTTATCGTATGTGCCAATGTCTCATCATCTACTTCTAAAAAGTTTTTAAAATGCTTTTTAGGAATTACAAGTGTATGACCATTAGTTGTTTGACTCAAATCCATAAATGCTAAACAAATATCATCTTCATATATTATTTTTCCCGGTATTTCTTTATTAGCAATCTTACAAAAAATACAATTTTCCATTTGTCTAATTCCTCCATATAAATATTTTAACATATAAAAAGATAAGGGGTAACCCTTATCCAAAATAATCTTCATTTTCTTCTTTGATTTCATCTTTAATGGCATCTTCATATACATCAAAATTATATTTTCGTAGATAATGGATCCCCATTTTAGTTGAAATATTACTTATAGAAGATAGATTCTTTTTAATTTCATCAGTCAAATCATCAATATTAGAATTATATACATAAACGACAGCATATTTAGAATCTGATGTTTTAATTACTTTACTGTAAATACCATCTTTTGTAAATTTATCTAATTTTTTAATGATATTTTCATCAATACTGCTAGATTCAGTAGTAACCATACCCTCATCGCTACCACTATTTTCATTCATTAAAGTATCAAAATCAGCACCGTCTTTTACTTGGTCAATAATGTTTAATGCAGCTGATTCAGTATCTAAAGTAATTAATTTAAGATATTTTACTTTATAATCTTTAACTAAATCATCATAGTTATCATTGATGTATTTATCTAATAATAAGTTTTGTTTAACACCATCAGTAATTACTTCATCAATATATTCTTGTGCAGATTCATAGCCTGATTGTTTAGCATATTCTTCAAGTGAAATACTTAAAGAACTTGTATAAGAAGCAACTTGTTCATCAATTGCAGCCTGGATCTGATCTTTATCAGTAATTTCTTGATCAGCAATGTAGGTTAGAGCTAGTGCAAGAACTTCAGAACTGCCATATTGTTTTAGAAGATAATGATAAATATCGTTTTTACTGATAGAAACATCATCTCCAGAAATGACAGTTTTATCACCATCGCTTACTTCTGTTGAATAATTTACTTCATTAGAAGAACCACACCCCACTAATAATGTTGCAATTAAGGCTAAAGGAATTATTTTTTTCATTATTGATTTCCTCCTCGACTAGTTTCTCGTTCTTCTAGAGCTTCTGTTACAATTTGGTTGACTAGTTTTTCAACTTCTTTATCATCGTATTTAAGATTATATGACTGATATGCTAGATAATACATATAGTTATCATAAGCAATCAAAGGGGTATCAATAGATAGATCTTTCTTTATCTTCTTTTTAATACTGTCTTTGTCGCTGTTAGTAACTTTAATAAAATAATACCCATCAGTACCTTTAATAGCGCTACTAACTTGATCTTGTGCTAAAGCAAAAACTTCCGATTCTACAGCTTCACCATAAGTACTAGAAAGATAACTAGTTGTATCAACAATACCTAATTTACCATCATTTTTATTAGTATTATCATCATCAGAATACTCACTTGCAATATCATTAAAACTTTTGCTTGTAGCCAATAAAGCTTGAATTTCAGCAAGTTTTGCGGATTCTTCTTCAGTTGGATTTTCAACATCGCTCATTGAAATTTTAATGATACTTGCTTCGCGAGGTGTAGCTTGACTATAGTAATCGTCATATACTTCATCAAAGTTTTTTTCTACATAATCAAGTAAAAAATTACTTCTTTGGTATGCTTGAATCATGTATTCACGATATTGTTCCATTGATTCAAATCCACTTGAAGTTAAAGCTTGATTTAAATATTCTTCATAATCTTCACCATAATTGCTTTCATAATAATTTTTTACTTGTGAAATAGTTTCATCAGCATCAGTTTCCATATCATCATCAACTGGAAATTTTTGATCAATCAGTTGCTGCAAAACAGCATCAAAATAAGTATTTTTACCACTAGCAGTAGAGATAATATCATTAAATACATCATCAGCTAGAATATTTTTAGTTTTATCACCTTTTTCTAATGATGCAATGACATCTTTTCCATCATCAGTTACTGTTTTTGAATTATTTTGACAGCCAGTTAATAAGAAACTAGTTACAACGAATGCTACTGCACATTTTCCTAATTTCATATACTTCCTCCTCGTAATTATTATAGCGTTTCAATTATACTATTAATTGTTGCTAATTTCAATAAAATAGGCAAAAACACATTGCCAATTGTTATTTTAACATATTTTATAATATGTAGGTGGTAGGGGGGATTTGATGAATAACTGCAGATGTCATGATGTGCATGTATATGTATTATTTATTATTTTAGTTATTATCGGAATCTATTGT
>NZ_JAGHEW010000280.1 GCF_017889095.1 Thomasclavelia sp.
CATCCCCTCCCTTTTGTAAATACCTTTTTTTACTTTTTTTGCTTTTTTGACTTCTCTCTCCTTTTGCGCCCCTCTGTCCATCTCCTCCCCTTTTAACATTTTCATAAAAACAGACGCCTTCATCTGGCGTCTGTATCTATTTCTCTCCCTTGACCCTGATCCGGTTGATTGCTTTTTTTAGGGCAATTTCAGCTCGTATTACATCTGTGTCTTCATCTGAATTTTTTATCCTTTGTTCAGCTCGAGATTTTGCTTCTTTAGCTCGATTTAAATCGATTTCCTCTTTAGATTCAATCGAATTAACAATTAATTTAGTTTCATTGTCACTGACGTATACGAAACCACCACCAAGCGCAAATTCATATCGCTGGTTATCAATTATATAACTCATCATTGATATTTCTACACCAGTAGCCAAAGGAATATGATGAGCCAAAATACCAATTTGTCCTGCTGTTGAACATAAATTCAACTGATCGACTTCCACCTCTTGGTATACTCCTTTAGGAGTAACAATTTTTAATCTAAATTTACTCATTTTCTAATTTCTTCGCTTTTTCAACTGCTTCTTCAATTGTACCTACATTGTGGAAAGCCTGCTCTGGTAAATCATCATACTTACCTTCAAGAATTTCTTTAAACCCTTTAATAGTATCATTAACACGAACATATTTCCCATCCATTCCTGTAAACTGGCTTGCTACAGTAAATGGCTGTGACAAATAATTACGAACACGACGAGCTCTAGCAACTGTCTGTTTATCTTCTTCACCCAATTCATCCATCCCTAAAATAGCAATAATATCTTGTAATTCTTGGAAACGCTGTAAAATTTGTTGCACCCCATGGGCTACTTCATAGTGCTCTTTTCCTACAATTAATGGATCAAGGGCTCTTGAAGATGAATTTAGCGGATCAACAGCTGGATAAATTCCTAACGCTGCAATTGAACGATCCAAAACAACTTTTGCATCCAAATGAGCAAATGTTGTTGCTGGTGCAGGGTCAGTTAAATCATCAGCCGGAACATAAACTGCTTGAACTGATGTAATTGATCCTGTTTTAGTTGAAGTGATCCTTTCTTGTAAAGCTCCCATTTCTGTCGCTAATGTAGGCTGATATCCGGCTTGAGAAGGAACACGTCCTAACAATGCAGATACCTCTGAACCCGCTTGAGTAAAACGGAAAATATTGTCAATGAATAATAATACATCTTGTCCCTGGCTATCACGGAATTCCTCTGCCATGGTTAATCCAGTTAATCCAACTCTTAAACGAGCTCCTGGTGGTTCGTTCATTTGCCCAAAAACTAAAGTAGTTTTAGAAAGAACGCCACTTTCCTTCATTTCATAATACAAATCGTTACCTTCACGGCTACGTTCACCAACACCAGCAAACACTGATAAACCACCATGTTCAGTTGCAATATTGTTAATGAACTCCTGAATTAAAACCGTTTTCCCAACACCGGCTCCACCAAATAAACCAATTTTCCCACCTTTAATAAATGGGCAGATCAAGTCAACTACTTTGATCCCGGTTTCTAAAATTTCTGTTTCTGTTCTTTGTTGAGCATATGTTGGTGCACTACGATGAATTGGCATTTTTTTAACTTCATCATCTAAAGCATCTTTACCATCAATTGGTTGTCCTAAAACATTAAACATTCTACCTAGCGTTTCGTTTCCTACAGGAACAGTAATTGGATTTTGAGTATCGATTGCATCCATTCCTCTTTTTACTCCATCTGTTGGTCCCATAGCAATACAACGAACAACATCATCTCCAATATGTTGAGCAACTTCAACAACTAACAGTTCTTCACCGTTTTGGATTTCAATTGCCGTATTTAACGCAGGCAAACTATTATCACCATTAAATTGGATATCAATTACCGGCCCTTTGGCACTAATTATTTTACCAATATTTTGTGACATACGGCACCTCCTTATTGTGCGTTAGCTCCCGCCACGATTTCACTAATTTCATTTGTAATCGCAGTTTGACGAGCTTGATTATATTTTAATAATAATTGTTCTGTAAGTTCATCGGCATTATCAGTAGCATTTTCCATCGAAGTTCTTCTAGCAGCATTTTCGCTAGTAACCGATTCAATAATATAACCATAAATAACAGCTTGTAAATACATTGGTATCAAGCTGTTTAACACTTCTTCTGGACTTGGCTCAAATAACGTTTCTTTATTAGAAATTTCAATATTTTCAAATGTATCAGTATCAATTGGCAATAACGTAACTATTCTTGGTTTAAAAGTTAAATTATTAACGAATTCAGTATAGACAATCCTAATCTTTCTAATTTCCTGATTACAGTACATTCTAGTTAATTGACTTACTAATCTAGTAACATCTTTAAAATCAAACGTACTAATTAAATCCTCAAATTCATTATTAGTTGTTCCTGCATGATTCTTTTTCAAATAACTAGTTACTTTAGAACCAATACTGTAAACATAATCGTCTTCCTTAATTACATCTTTAATTTCTTTAAACACATTTACATTATAGCCACCACATAATCCTAAACTAGAACCAATTACAATATAAGCATCTCTAGTAGTCTTATTGTTTTTTCTTAGATACATGCTTTCACTGTTATCCTGACAATTAGCCAGTAACTGTGCTACTGTACGTGCCACTTCACTATAATAAGGTTTCGATTGATCAAGTTGATTACGAGTTTTTCTAAGCTTAGAAGTAGCTACTAACTCCATTGCTTTAGTTATTTTCTTAGTCGATTCAACCGATTTGATCCGTCGTTTGATCTCTTGCATTCCTCCAGGCATAGTTAACTACCCCGCTACCTGTGTTTTTTCAAATTGTGATACAAAAGCACCTATTACATCTTTCATCC
>NZ_JAGHEW010000281.1 GCF_017889095.1 Thomasclavelia sp.
CCCCTCAACAATAGAAAGATAGGTTCTTCCGTTTTTGTAATTAGCTTTTTTAAGAAACATAACAGACCTCCTAAAAATATTATATCACAAAACATAACATTACACAACATAAAAAAGAATAAATATTGACAATAAAAAAATCCAGAAATACCGATGTATACTGGATAATTTTATCTTAACTGTTTTAAAACGCTTCGAAACTCGGGATTAGTGTATCATACAAATATAAATTTAAAAATTGTATACATGCATTTTAGGATACAATTTCGAAGAAGGGGGATTAAAATGAAAAAATTTTTAGCGACATTAGCTAGTTTGGCGATGATGATATCACTAACTGGCTGTGGTGGAGGCGGTAGTGATAACGTCCTTAAATATGCAATTGATACAGATGTAAAATCTTTGGATTCAACAGTTGCTACAGATGGGGGATCATTTACGGCAATTCATCAATTCACTGATGGATTAACTTGTCGAGGTGAAGATGGGGAAATCCAGTTAGCTTTAGCTGATAGCTATGACACTAGTGAAGATGGTCTAACATGGACTTTTAAATTAAAGGATGCCAAATGGTCAAATGGTGATGATGTAAAAGCCGACGACTTTGTTTATGCATGGACAAGATTATTAAAGAATGCTGGTGAATACTCATCTATGTTTGGTCCAGATGGTGCTAACATTGTAAATGGTAAAGATATTCTTGAAGGAAATGCTGATGCCAGTACTTTAGGAGTTGAAGCAGTTGATGATAAAACATTAGTAGTTCATTTAGTTACACCTTGTGCTTATTTCTTGGAATTAATGAACTTCCCAGTTTTTTATCCACAAAATCAAGCGTTCGTTGAAGAAGTTGGTGAAGATAAATATGCGACTTCTCCAGATACTTTAATTTCATGTGGTGCTTTCACTGTAACTGAATATGAACAAGGTTCAAAGGTTATCTATGAAAAGAACGAAGATTACTACGATAAGGATGTTGTTTCTTTAGATGGGGTTGAAATTTATCAGTCAGTAACATCAGATACTGGATCAATGGGATTTGAAACTGGTGATTATGATTTTGTCCCAATTAGTTTTGAAACAGTAGACAGTTATACTGATTCTGATGCTTATTATACTTATACAGCAGGTTATGCACACTTTATCATGTTCAATTTCCAAAATGAATATTTAAAGAATGCTAACTTACGTAAAGCTATTTCTTATGCTATCGATCGTGAAGATTTTGCCAATAACATCTTAAAAGATGGTTCAATTGCAGCTGAAGGTTTTGTACCAAGAAACTTATCAAAGAGCAGCAGTGGTAATGATTTCCGTGATGATTCAGGAAGTTATACTGCTTATGATTTAACAACAGCGCAACAATATATGGATGCTGCTTTAGCAGAATTAGGGGTTAGTGAAATTACATTAGAATTATTATATGGAAATAACGAAGCACCTAATGATACTTGTGCTGAATATTTAGAAAGTGCATTAACTAAATTAAATGGATTAAAAATTGAAATGAAAGTAGAACCTAAAACTGCTCGTTTAGATGATATGACTAGTGGAAACTTTGATATGGCAGTAACTCGTTGGGGTCCAGATTATGCCGATCCAACTACTTATTTAACATTATTTACAACTACTAACACAAACAATGATGGTAAATATTCAAATGCTGCTTATGATGCTTTATTAGAACAAATTTCTAATGAAAGTGATGTTGATGCACGTTGGCAATTAATGATCCAGGCAGAAAAAATGATCATGGATGATTATGTTTGTGCACCAATCTTTGAAAAAGGTGGAACTGCTTTAATGAATCCTGACTGTAAAGGATTGATTATTAGAGTAACCGGACCACATGTATTAAAATATGTAAAGAAAAATTAGTAAAAACAATAGAAACACATTATATTTCTATAATGTGTTTCTTTATTAAAGGAGTGTGAATCATGGATAAAGCAATGGTTAAATATATAGCAAAGCGTTTAGCTATTTCAATAGCTACTTTATTTGTTATTTTAACGGTTTTATTTATTATGATTAGATCATTACCGGGAACTCCTTTTAATTCAGAAAAAATGACTGAAGCTCAGCTTGCAGTTGCCAATGCCAAATATGGTTTTGATAAACCGCTGTTAGTTCAGTATGTAATGTATTTAAAGGATATGGTAATGGGTGATTTTGGTATTTCATTTGCGTTATATAAAAATATATCGGTAGCTTCATTAGTCGGAAATGCGGCTAAGATTTCGTTTATTTATGGAATTGTTGCCTGTGCACTAGGAACTATTGTAGGAATGATCTTAGGAGTAGTTGCTGCTTTAAAGAAAAACACGATTTGGGATACTTTGACAACAACGATTTCGGTATTAGGAGTATCAATTCCTTCATTTGTCTTTGCCTTGTTATTGGTAATGTTTTTTGCTTATAAACTTAGAATATTGCCATTACAGTACAATAGCAATAATCCGATCTTCAGTTCAATATTACCAATATTGGCTTTGTCAATGAGTGTAATTGCCAATGTAGCGCGGTTTACGCGTACAGAAATGATTTCGGTTTTAAATAGTGAATATATTACTTTAGCTAAAGCTAAAGGTTTAGATGGAAAAACAATGATCTTAAAACATGCTTTAAGAAATGGTTTAATTCCTGTAATTACAATTTTAGGACCAATCTTAGTTAATTTAATGACCGGTACCATGGTTATTGAACAAATTTGTGGGGTACCTGGTTTAGGAAAATTACTAATTAATGGAATTGCTGCTAATGATTATAATATTGTCTTAGCTTGTGCATTTTTATATGCCGTAATGTATGTCGTGATTGTATTTGTAATTGATGTTTCTTATGGTTTGATTGATCCAAGAATTCGGATCGGAAAGGGGTAATTAGAGATGGATAAAATTGAATTTTTACCTGATGACTTTGATTTTGTCAGCGAAAATCAGGAAGCTAATATCAAAGATGTAATTAACCCTGCTAAACCTTTTTGGAAAGATTCGTTAGGTCGTTTTATCAAAAATAAAGGATCCGTAATTGGAATCATTATTATTGCCATTTATATTATTTTAGCGATAGTCATCCCTATGATCAGCAGTTTTGAATATGATGCCATTGATACAACGCTTTCTAATATTAAACCTAATAGTGTTCATTTATTTGGAACGGACAGTTATGGGCGTGATTTATTAGTTAGATTATGGCGTGGGGCCAGAATTTCTTTAATGATTGCTTTTTTAGCGGTGTTTATTGACGTAATTGTTGGTATGACTTATGGTTTGATTTCTGGATATTTTGGCGGTAAAGTGGATTTGATCTTACAAAGAATTCAAGAAATTTTAAATTCAATTCCTACTTTAGTTGTTTTAACTTTATTGCTTACCGTAATGAAATCATCATTATTTACAATTGTAATTGCTTTAGCGTTTACCGAGTGGATTCCGATGTCAAGAATAACCCGGGCTCAAGTATTAAAAGTTAAAGAAGAAGAGTTTGTTTTAGCTTCAAGAACGTTAGGAGCATCTAGCTTCTTTATTCTATTTAAAGAAATATTACCTAATATTGTCAATCAATTAATTATTATGTGTATGATGACAGTGCCTAATGCAATTTTTTATGAAGCATATTTATCTTTTGTCGGTTTAGGACTTCCAGTACCTGAAGCTTCTTTAGGTACTTTGATCAATGATGGATATAAATTCTTCTTGATTCATCCATATCAAATGCTAATTCCGGCAATTGCTTTAGCATTATTGATGTTATGTTTCAATTTGGTTGCAGATGGGTTGCGTGATGCTTTAGACCCAACGATGAAGGAGATGTAAAGATGGAAAATAAAAAAAGAGAAAGAATTTTAAAAGTACGTGATCTGCATATTTCCTTTAAAACGGATTCTGGTCAAGTTAAAGCAATTCGTGGTGTTGATCTAGACTTGTATAAAGGGGAAACAATTGCAATCGTTGGTGAATCCGGATCAGGGAAGAGTGTAACAACTAAAGCTATCTTAGGTATAATGGCTAATAATGGAACAATTGACAGCGGTTCAATCGATTATGTCTGGTATGATGAATATACTGGTGAAAGAAAACAATGCGATATCGTTAAGATGAGTGAGCATGAAATGCAAAAAGAAATTCGGGGTCGTAAAATTGCGATGGTTTTCCAAGATCCAATGACTTCATTAAACCCAACGATGACAATTGGTCGGCAAATAATGGAGCCAATGATGTATCATTATAATCGTTCTAAAGAAGAAGCGTATCAAAAAGCCGTTGAATTATTAGAATTAGTTGGTATAACTGATGCCAAAAAGAGAATGAAAAACTATCCGCATCAATTATCCGGAGGAATGCGACAAAGAATTGTTATTGCCATTGCTCTTTCATGTGATCCTTATGTACTTATTTGTGATGAACCAACAACAGCATTGGATGTAACAATTCAAGCCAAGATTTTGGAATTGATCAAAGATATCCAAAAGAAAAAAGATCTATCAGTAATTTATATTACTCATGATTTAGGAGTTGTTGCTAAAGTTGCCGATTTTGTTAATGTAATGTATGCTGGTAAAATAGTCGAAACGGGAACAATTGATGAAATTTTCTACGACCCACGACATCCTTATACATGGGGACTATTATCATCAATGCCGGATTTAGACACTAAAGATGATGTATTATATACGATCCCTGGTTCACCACCAAATTTAGCTTATGAAATTGTCGGTGATGCTTTTGCTCCTCGTAATCCATTTGCTTTAAAAATTGATTTGCGATTAGAACCGCCAATGTTCGATGTACCTGGTTCGAAAACTCATAAAGTAGCAAGCTGGCTGATGCATGAAAAAGCACCAAAAGTTAATATGCCAGAATCACTAAGAAAACGATTAGATAAAATGAAAGTTGAGGAATTGTAAAATGGAAACAAAAGAACCAGTTTTAGAAGTTAATAATTTAAAACAATTTTTCAGACTTAATCGTAAATTTACAGTTAAAGCAGTTAATGGAATTTCTTTTAAAATCTATCCTGGAGAAACTTATGGATTAGTTGGTGAATCTGGTTCTGGAAAATCAACTACAGGACGGAGTATTATTCGTTTATATAAACCAACTGATGGAAAAATTATTTTTAAAGGTAAAGATATTTCTGGAAAAATGTCTAAAGCCGATACGCGGCTGTTAAGAACAAAAATGCAAATGATCTTTCAAGATCC
>NZ_JAGHEW010000282.1 GCF_017889095.1 Thomasclavelia sp.
ACAGTCACCATCCATCAAATATAATTATAACATAAATACCCAAAATAAAGAAATTAATTCAAAATAGAAACAGCACAATTTCTTGTGCTGTCATTATAAGCAGATTACCCTAAATCGAGTAAGATCCACAATTAAGTTCTATCTTTTTTTATTTGAAATCGTAATGAATAAAATTGGTAGATGATTATCAAAGTATAGGTTAATGCAACTAGATTGATTAAATAATAATTAGTGTAACCAAGTAACCAGTTAATCAAAGGATCTAAATAGTTGATTAGAATAATGCCTAAAAAACCCCAAACAATACTATAAAAAAGACAAATGCGACTGCAGTAGTTGTTTGGTAACTGGTGATAATTCCAAATTTCGATATTCATATCATACGATAAGAAAAAATGAGTCAGATATTCGAGGGCAGTACAACAAACTAATGAGTAAAAAAAGATTTCAAAATTATTAGTATGATAGGGAACTAGTTTTAAAATCAATAAGGCTCCAAAGCCATAAATAGGAATAAAGGGTCCTTTGAGTAAACCCGAAAAATAAATTCTTTTTTTGAAAAAAGAAATATAAAGTGATTCTAAAATAAACCCTAAAAAAGTATAGATTGCAAATTTAACCATGATTACCTCCAAGGTAAATATATGAAAAAATTTGTTAAATATACTTATAGTTAGTCTAATAATTTTTCTATTGCCTGTGCAATTTCACTTGGTTTGATTAATGGTTCAAAACGATTAACGACATTGCCATGGCGATCAATTAAAAATTTAGTGAAATTCCAATCGATTCTTTTAGATAAAGAACTATTTTGATTTTCTTTTAAATATGTATATAAAAGTGATTCATTAGGACCGTTTACATCAATTTTTGCAAATTGGGGAAAACTGACCCCATAAGTATCGGCACAAAATGAAATAATTTCTTCCATTGTTCCTGGTGCTTGTTCACCAAATTGATTACATGGGAAGTCAAGGACCCAAAAACCTTTATCGTGATATTGTTCAAATAAATCTTCTAATTCATCGTATTGTTCGGTAAATTCACATTCAGTAGCAGTATTAACGATTAGTAATACTTGATTTTTATATTTATTTAATGACTGGATTTGATTATTATTATCATAGACTTCGATTTCGTATAAATTCATGTTGCTCTCCTTCTAAAAAGTAAATATATATAATTATAACGAGATTTGTTTTTTAGTACAAATGATATGCTTTAGCTTTTTTTTAATAAAAAATGTCAAAAATTATAAAAATGGGTTGACGATTATAAAATGATATGCTATTATAGTGAGGCAGTCGGTTGATGGGCCTGTAGCTCAGTTGGTTAGAGCGCACCCCTGATAAGGGTGAGGTCGATGGTTCAAATCCATTCAGGCCCACCATATATAATTTGGGGCCTTAGCTCAGATGGGAGAGCGCCTGCTTTGCACGCAGGAGGCCAGCGGTTCGATCCCGCTAGGCTCCACCATTTGAAAGTTTAGTCTGCTTTGTCAGGCTTTTTTTATTATCTAGGTGGTGTAATATTTTGGAAGAAATAGTTATATTGATCGTTTCTTTTTTTATTTATTGTCTTTTGGGCTGGATTTGGGAATCAGTGATTTTACCACTTTCAAGAAAACAAAGACCATATAACCGTGGTTTTTTAAACGGTCCCTGGATTCCGATTTATGGATTTGGAGCGATTTTGGTAATTGTTTTATTTGATCATCAAATAAATTATCCCCTTTATTCACTGTTTATTAATGGTGGTGTAGTTGCCTGTTTGTTAGAGTATCTTACTTCTTATGTGATGGAAAAATTATTTTCAAGGCGCTGGTGGGATTATAGTGACAAACCGTTTAATCTAAATGGCCGAATATGTTTAGAAGGTTTTTTATGTTTTGGTTTGTTTAGTGTTTTGGCAGTAGAGTATGTACAGCCATTATTTACAAAAAGATTATTATTGATTGATAGTGATTTGCTGCTGATTATAAGTATGGGACTGTTATTTTTCTTTATGATTGATGTTATTGTTTCTGTGCGGGTTGCATTAAAGATTGATGAAAAAATTGAAGAGTTTAAAATGGCAATTGAAGATAATGAAATTAAATTATTAAAAAATCTTCAGGAAAAACAAGTGGAAATGCAACGATTATTTAAAAATAATCAAATCAAATTACAGCACCAGCAAATTATTTTAAAAAATTTAGTTAAACATAAAAAATTATTTAAATATTCACAACGACGTTTAATTCGATCATTTCCTGATTTATTAAAACAAAAGAAAGATAAACGAGGAAGGTAATCATGAAAAAAGAAAATTATTTTGTTAAGTCATTAAATGGCATGGCTTATGGCTTTTTTTGCAGTTTGATTATTGGAACCATTTTAAAACAAATTGGCAGTTTTATCGAAATTGAACAGTTAGTTCAATGGGGTGAAATTGCTAGTTATTTAATGGGTCCGGCAATTGGTGTTGGTATCGGTTATGCCATTGATGCCAAAGGATTAAATTTAATTGCAGCAGTTATTGCGGGGACGATTGGTGCGGGAACATTTGTGGGAAATCAAGCTACAACCGGTAATCCCATTGGAGCTTATATTGCTGTTCTAGCGGCAGTTGAAATAACCCGCTTAGTGCAAGGCAAAACACCGGTAGATATTTTATTAGTACCGTTTTGTTCAATTGTGGTTGCTGGTGCGGTTACTATTTTTATTGGGCCATATTTAACTTCATTAATAAACTGGATTGGTGATTTGATCAACCAGGGCGTAATGTTACAACCGTTATTGATGTCAATTGTAGTAGCTATATTGATGGGAATGGCATTAACGGCACCAATTTCTAGTGCGGCGATTGGAGTCATGTTGGGTTTAAATGGCTTAGCCGCTGGCGCTGCTTTAGCGGGCTGCTGTTGTCAAATGTTAGGTTTTGCGGTGATGTCAATTGATGATAATGATATTGGGGATGTAATTGCAATTGGAATTGGGACAAGTATGTTGCAGTTTAAAAATATCGTCAAGCATCCAATTATCTGGGTGCCGCCAATTATTGCCAGTGCAATCATTGCTCCGGTTTCTACCTGCTTATTAAATATTTCTTGCAGTGCCATTGGTTCGGGCATGGGAACAGCAGGACTGGTAGGAATTTTAGAAGCAATCAATGTTATGGGCAGTGCTTATTGGATCCCAGTTATTGTTATTGATGTAATTGCTCCAATCGTGATTACTTTTGGTATTTATAAAGCATTTAAAAAACTTAAATATATTAAAAATGGGTATTTGAAACTAAATCGGTTTTAACTGATTTAGTTTTTTTGTTAATATAATCTTAATATTTTATCAATATAATGATAATAAATAATTTTTATTATTTAATCTTCTAAAATTAGCTATACTAAATATAGTATAATATTGTTTAAAATAAAGGAGAACCAGGATGTTACAAGTAAAGAAAATATGTAAGCAATATAGAACCGGTAATTTAGTCCAAAAGGCTTTAGATGGGGTAAGCTTAAATTTACGGGATAATGAATTTGTAGCGATTTTAGGACCTAGTGGTTCGGGGAAAACCACATTATTGAATATTATTGGTGGTCTTGATCGTTATGATAGTGGGGATTTAATTATTAATGGTATTTCGACTAAGAAATATAAAGATCGTGATTGGGATTCTTATCGAAATCATACGATTGGTTTTGTGTTTCAAAACTATAATTTAATTCCGCATCAAACTGTTTTAGCTAATGTTGAATTAGCTTTGACAATCTCGGGAATTAGTAAAAGTGAACGGCGCCAGCGAGCTAAAAAAGCCTTAAAGCAAGTGGGCTTAGGTAATCAAGGTCATAAAAAACCTAATCAAATGTCTGGAGGTCAAATGCAGCGAGTGGCGATTGCTAGAGCTTTAGTCAATGATCCCGATATTTTGTTAGCTGATGAGCCAACCGGAGCACTTGATAGTGAAACAAGTATTCAGGTAATGGATTTATTAAAAGAAGTTGCCAAAGACCGTTTAGTAGTGATGGTTACTCATAATCCTGATTTGGCGAAACAGTATGCAACTAGAATCGTGGAGTTAAAAGATGGGATTATTTGTAGTGACTCTGATCCTTATGAAATTGAAAAACGAAGTTTGAAAACACCACAGCATAAAAATATGGGTAAAGCCTCAATGTCATTATTAACCTCATTGTCATTAAGTTTTAATAATTTAAAAACCAAAAAAGCGCGTACCATTTTAACCTCTTTTGCAGGATCGATTGGGATAATTGGGATTGCTTTAATTCTTTCTTTATCTAATGGGGTAAATCAGTATATTCAATCAATTGAAGAAGATACTTTATCCGAATACCCCTTAGAGATTCAAAGTACGGGAATGGATTTTACGTCAATGATCGATAATGGAACAGCAAGTGGTGATGGCAAAAAAAATGAAGGTGATGTTCAAGTTTATTCAATGTTAACCAATATGTTTTCACGAGTGGGTTCTAATGATCTAGCATCGTTAAAGAAGTATTTTGATAGCGGTAAAACAGATATTGAAAAATATACTAAATCAATTGAATATAGCTATAATATAAAACCGTTGATTTATACTAGTAAACAGGATGAAATTAGAAAAGTTAATCCTGATGAAACATTTGCTTCATTAGGTTTTGGTTCTTCATCAAGTTCTAGCAGTTTAATGTCGTCAATGATGAGTACGGATATTTTTTATCAGATGCCAAGTGATACTGATTTGTATCAAGATCAGTATGAAATAAAAGCAGGAAGATGGCCGAAGTCTTATAATGAATGTGTCTTAGTGTTATCTAAAAGCGGTGGTGTGAGTGATTTTATGCTCTATGCATTAGGATTGCAGGATTATTCACAGTTAGAAACGATGATCTCACAATTTTCAGCTAATCAAAAAGTTA
>NZ_JAGHEW010000283.1 GCF_017889095.1 Thomasclavelia sp.
CATGTGACTAACACCATTCATCAAATGTTTATAAATGGAACGACCTGCACTTTCATTATTTTGGATTTCGTCATTTTGACCATCATGATGATAAATTGGAACTTGATGATTAATAACTTTTTCAATTAATTCTTCTGGTTTTTGGATCCCCTGAGTTACACTGACAGTTAAAACTGGTTTTCCATCAAAACGCGCCATTTCCACATTTTTATCGGCTGCAATAATGATTCCATCAGCTTCTTCAATTTCCTTTGCGGTTAAAACATTTTTAGCCCCATCTTGACCATTGGTTTCTGCTTTTAACGGATAGCCCATTTTTTGACCGGCTTTAGTTAGATTTTCGGCTGCCATAAAAGTATGGGCAATTCCAGTTGGACAGGCAGTTACCGCTAAAACACGATACCCTTTTTCAATAACTGTTTCTTCCTGGTCTTTTTTTAATTCTTCTTGATCGATAATTTCTAAAAATTCTTGATTGCTTGAAGCATTGATTAATTTTGTTCTAAATTCTTCGTTCATTAATAACGCTGATAATTTAGCTAAAGCTTGTAAATGGATATTACCACCATCTTCAGGAGCGGCAATCATAAAGCATAAATAAACTGGTTTATTATCTAATGAATCATAATCTACTCCATTTTTGATCGTAATTGCCGCCAAACCTGCTTTTTTTACTGCTTTATTTTGGGCATGCGGAATCGCAATTCCTTCACCAATTCCCGTTGTTGTTAGCTGTTCTCTAGCTAAAACACCTTCTTTATAGATTTTTTTATCACTAATTTTGCCTGATTTAGCCATTAAATCAACTAAATAATCAATTGTTGCTTCTTTTGAAGCTAGTTCAACATTTAAAGCAATACTTTTTACATCTAATAACTCAGTAATTTTCACTTTTATTTCCCCCTTATAATTGTTTAATTAATTCATCTATTTTATCTTTTGTAGCTAAGCCATGACTAAAGGCTGTAGCTCCACCACAAGCTGTCGCTAATTTTAAAGTTTCTAGATAATCATAATTTAATAAACAGCCAGCTACAAATCCCGCTACCATTGAATCACCTGCACCGACTGAATTTTTTACCGTTCCTTGACAAACACCCATGCGATGACATTTACCATGTTCATCAATTAGTAATGAGCCATCTTTAGCCATTGAAATTAATACATTTACAGCTCCCATTTCTTGTAATTTGTAAGCATATTTGATTGTTTCTTCAATTGAAGTTAATTCGACATTAAATATTTGTGCTAATTCATGGTTATTTGGTTTAATTAAAAATGGTCGATATTTCAAAGTTTTTACTAATAAATCCCCAGTTGCATCAACAACCACTTTTACTTCTTTTTCACTTACATATTTGATAATTTCTTGATAGATATTTTGATCAAGTGATGCCGGTACACTACCAGAAAGAATCAAAACATCATTTGCCTGTAACTGCTCTAACTGCTTAAATAATTGTTTTAAGGCTGTTTCATCAATTATCGGACCTAAGCCATTTAATTCCGTTTCCTGTTGGCTATGAATCTTGACATTGATTCTTGTTAGACCCTTTTCTACTTCGATAAAATCGGATTCAATTTTCATGGCTTCAACTCCCCGTTTAAATTTCTTCCCCGTAAAGCCAGCAATAAATCCTAAATTACAACTTGAAAAACCTAATTCTTTTAATACAACTGCCACATTAATTCCTTTACCGCCATAAAAGATATGTTCTTGACTAGCCCGGTTAACTGTTCCCGTTTTAAACTCTGGTAAGTCGACAACATAATCTAAGGCTGGATTCATCGTGATTGTGTATATCATTTTCATGCCTCCTTTTTATATGAAATTATCTTTCATGAATATACTATACTACGATGTTTAATTTTCGTCAATATATTTTTTATGAAAATTTATTTCTTTTGTCAAAATAAAAAAAAGGACTCAAAAGTCCTAAAATTTATCTCCAGCAATTGCATTTTCATGACGAGCAATGCTTTTATAAGCATTTTTGTTCATTGAAGTTAAAAATAAATACAATATCTCAATTACAGTAGTTGCCGATACTCTTGAAAAACAATAACCGTCAAGAAATAATTTTTCACGAGTAGCTGTCGTAATATGAAAATCACTTGCTTTAGCCACCGTTGAATTTTCATTATTGGTAATCGAAATTGTTGTCGCTCCGACTTCCTGGGCTGCTTTGATAGCGGTAATCACGCCTCTTGATTCTCCGGAGTTAGATATAGCAATAACGACATCCTGATCATTCATATTATAAATATAACCAATCTGATTTTCCCAAATCGTTGAAGATATTGCAGAAATTCCAATTTGATTAAACTTAAAAGTTCCATCAATAGCTACGGGAATCGTGTTACCAACTGCAACAAACTGGACACTGCGTGCCTTTAAAATTTTTTGTAAGATTATTGGTAATTGATCATTATCCATCATTGAAACAGTCTGTTTTAATTCTTCGATTTTATTAACTAAAATATTTTGTAATGACTGGCTAATTTCATCAAAAGAAATGTTATTAGAAACACTTCCTTCATTTATATCCGATTCCACCATTTCTTTAGCTAAAGATATTTTTAAATGATGGAATCCCTTAACTCCAATCTTTTTACAAAACCGGGATACTGATGCTTCACTAGAACCGCTAGCTTTAGCTAACTGCCCAACTGTCATATCAACAACCTGATCATAATGATTAATAATATATTTAGCGATCTTTTTTTCGGAATCGAAAAAGTTATCAAATGATGAACAAATTGTATCCATTACTGTTTTTTCCATTTAATCACCTCGTTTTAATTATATATTAAAACATTTTTCACAATCTTACAAGTTATTAAAATATTTTTCTTAAAAACTATTATGCAATAAATTTAATAACATTTCGACAAAAATCATGAAGATTGATTCACAATCAACAATTGATTGTTTTGTTAAAGAATTGCCTGGTAAAACAATTGTATTTTTAAATAAATTAATTAACTGACTATTAGGATTCATGGTAATTAAATAAGATTTTTCTGGTAAATTATTTTCTAATGATGTTAACGCACGATTAAAATTGGCCTGAGCTCCCGAAACTGAGAAAAAAACTACGGTGGCATCTTCTTTGATCGTATTACTTAAATGACTAATTTCCATAAAATCATGGCCACTATAAGCCATGATCCCTAAATCCATTAAGCCCGCTTTTAATTGGCGACATGGCAAAGATGAATAATAAATTCCTAAAATATATGCCATCTTGCTTTCTTTTAAGTCATTAATTAATTTTTCGACAGTTTTTCGATCAATCTTTGTAAACTGGGCAATTGTTTTTACATATTCATTAGTTAACTGATCAAATAAATCATTACTGTCTTTTTCTTCAATATGTTCATGTAAATAATTAATGGTGGCAAAACGAAAATCTTTATAGCCTTTAAAACCTAAAACCTGACAAAAACGTAATACCGCTGAAGTAGAAGTATCACTTTGAGCAGCTATCTTTGATATTGTATATGTTTCGATATTTTCTAAATTATTAATGATATAATCATATACTTTTAATTCGGTCTTGGAAAAATCATTTTTATGCAGTTCAATTAGTTTTAATAGATCCATGTTCTCATCTCCTTTATTTTATTTTAGAATATTTTGATAAAATTGTCAAAATAATATAATAATTTTATCAAAAGTAATTGACAACGCTTTCAATTAGAGTTAAGATAATCTTGTAAAAATTATCATGATGATTTGTAAAAAATGACAAAAAGGAGAATATTTATGGATTACAAACAATTAGCTGCTGATATCGTTAGTAATGTCGGTGGCAAAGACAACATTGATATCGTTTCACATTGTATGACTAGATTAAGATTTAATCTAAAAGATGTCTCAAAAGCTAATAAAGAAGTTTTAGAAAATTTAGATGGTGTTTTGGGAGTTATTTATGCCGGTGGTCAATATATGGTTATCTTAGGGCAAAATTTAATTCCTGTTTATGAACGGGTCGTTAAAGATTATGATCTAAAA
>NZ_JAGHEW010000284.1 GCF_017889095.1 Thomasclavelia sp.
AGTAAAACTAGAAAATATATGGATGATGGACAAGCGTATGTTCTAACTATGGATTATAAGGATTTATGGGAATATTATTGTCAAAATGAAAATGTTGATATTCAAGATGGTAAAGCAATTAAGGGTTTTGTGCCAGATTGGATTGGGGAGTTTTATGCTTATTATCAATGGTTTTATAATATAGATAGTGCAGTAGTTGTAGATAAAATACCAGTAAGTTATTTAATTAAAGCTTATCCTGGTTTACATGATTTACAATTAGAATTAGCGGTAAAAAAAGTAGGTGAATTATAATATGGACTTTGTTTTTTTTCATAATCCTGATGAAGAAAACGGTTATTTAAGTAACTGGTACTTATCTTCATTTACCCTTAACAACATTTCCTATACATCAATGGAACAATATATGATGTACGCTAAAGCAGTGTGTTTTAATGATAAAAAAATAGCCCAGGAAATATTATTAACTAATGATTTTGCAAAAATAAAAGCACTTGGACGACAAGTTGCTAATTATAATGAGTCTTATTGGAATGGAATGCGTCAAATTATTGTTTATGAAGGATTGTATGCTAAGTTTTCACAAAACGAAGATTTAAAAAATAAATTGTTAGCTACCAATAATGCAATTTTGGCTGAATGCGCTCTTAAAGATAAGATATGGGGTATTGGATTAACAATGAAAGATCATCAAAGATATGATATTTCTAAATGGAAAGGAACTAATTTATTAGGTTATACATTAATGATGGTAAGGGATAAGTTAAAAAGAGATTTTTATATTTAATAGAAATCTCTTTTAATTATTTAAAATAATCTTTTTAGTTTTATCAATTATGACTAGTTTTACATCACTTTTTTTATTATGTAAATAATCATTGATTTGATTAAAACTGTCTAATGAGATAAAATCAAGCCAAGATTTAGCGTCATTTTTGATCATAAAATAAATTGTAATTATCATCATGAATAAAACAGCAGTTATAATAAAGAATAAACCAGTAAACAAAGCAGGTAAAGAAACCATTAACGAAAAAGAAAATAGTAATAGTGCAATTAAAGCAATTAAATAAACAAGACGATCAACTTGCACCCATAATTCCATAATTTCTTGATAAGAATCAAAGCTGTCTTTAGCTTTACAAATAATTTCTAACAGTTCATCACTATTTTTTAACTCTGATATTAGTTTATCTTCATTTTCAACGCGCTTTAATTCGTCCATAGATATAATTCACCTCATTTACTAAATGTATCTTGATTATACTACTAGTAAAAAGTAACGACAATATTTAATCATAAATATTGATAAAGAACTAGCTTTTAGATAAGATAAAATTATATGAGGAGGAAATAAAGATGGCAAATGTAGTCGATTTTAATATGATTGTTGAAATCAACCAGCTTTTAAAAGATAAAGGAATAGAATATTCTATTCATGGTATTGGCGGTTGTGCTAGTTGTGGTTTGGAATTGAGAAAAGACGGCCAAGAATATCCATTAGAAAAAATAGTAGAAATTATTAATGAATATTTAAGTAAAAACTGGCTGGTAATTAAACCTAGTGATAATGAAAATAAAATATTTAATGTGGAATCAAAGTTTTAAATAATGAGGAGATCATAATGGAAAAAATCAAACATCAATTAATAGTTTCATGTCAGGCATTAGAAGATGAACCATTACATTCATCATTTATCATGTCCAAAATGGCTTTAGCGGCTAAACAGGGTGGAGCCGGTGGAATTCGTGCTAATAGTGTTGCAGATATTAAAGCAATAAAACAAGAAGTAGATTTACCAATTATTGGTATTATCAAAAAAGATTATCCTGGAACTGATATTTATATTACAACAACGATGGAAGAAATAGATGCTTTAGTTGAAGTACAAGTAGATATTATTGCAATAGATGCTACTGATCGATTACGTTTGAATAACCAGACTTTAGCTGATTTTTTTAAAGAAGTTAAACAAAAATATCCTAATCAATTATTTATGGCTGATTGTTCAACTGTCAGTGAAGCAATCCATGCTGATCAATTAGGATTTGATTTTATTGGAACAACATTAGTTGGTTATACTAATGAAAGTAAAGATCTAAAAATTGAAGCTGATGATTTTAAAATCATTAAAGATATTTTAAAGGCAGTAAAACATCCTGTCATCGCTGAAGGAAATATTGATACGCCTGAAAAAGCTAAACGGGTATTAGAACTTGGCTGTTATAGTGTGGTAGTAGGTTCAATTATTACTAGACCGCAAATAATTACGAAAAGATTTGTAGAAAAAATGAAATAAAATAAACAAGGAGGCTGGAGTGTTTGGGGCTTCCTTGTTTTTGGTATCATAACACTATTCATTTTAATAAACATCTTTTAAAGATTGATTGATAATTATTTTTAGTAAATTTGATTAATCATGATGATATTTTGAAAAATTTTTTTCTTTATCGTATCTAAGCATCTTTAACACAATCAAGCAGTAAATCTAAATATGGCTGTAATTTCTTTTGGTTAATTTTTAAATAACTTAGATAATAAGTTATCTTCATTTGCGGATCACTAATTGGAATTAACACACGATTATTACCGTCATGGCGATAATGTCTAACTAGTTTAGTGGTTGTTGTAATTATGTTAGGATCTTTTAATAATTGTGAAAAAGTAAAATAATCTTCAATAATATTAATATTTAAATTTTCTTTAAGATAGTTCCAATAATTAGCTTGTTTTAAAGTATAATGACCACCAACATAAAATCTTGTCAATGTTTTTAAACGCGGATCTTGTAAAGAAATTTTTGTTTCTTTAGCTAAAGGATGATTTTGATCAACTGATAAAAACATCGTTTCTTCAACTAATGGAATATTTTCGATTTCTAACTGGTCAATTGGTTTTGAAGAAATAATAATATCATATATTTCTCCAAAAATTAAATCGTCTTCCGGTATTTCTATCTGGTAACAATCATAATATATTTTATCCATTATACTAGAAAAATATGGTAGACAATACCACATTGGTCCCGGATCACAAAAACCAATTTTAGTCTTTAAATATTCTTGTTGATATTTTTCTAATTCTTTTTTTAACGCTGAGCTTTGTTCAATAATACTATTAGCATATTTTAAAACAATTTTCCCGGCATCATTTAGCACAATTTTGTTTTTAGAATGATTGAAAAGGCGGATTCCTAGTTCGTTTTCTAATTTTTTGATCATTGTACTTAATGCTGGCTGAGAAATGTGTAATTGTTTAGATGCAATTGAGATAGAATTATTTTCCGCAACAGCCTTAAATTGTAATAATTGGGTAAGTTCCATATTCCTCTCCTTTTAGTATAACTCTAAGTTAAGCTATATTAATTATAATGTAATGTTAATATCATTGTTTATATCGTATCATAGTATTTGAAAAAAGAAAACAATTGTCGGAGGTAAAGTGAAGATGCGTAAAATTAGAAATTTAGTAGTTTCAGATGTTGGGATGGGATGTATGGGATTTTCTCATGGTTATGGTAAAGTACCCGAAGAAGCTTATGCCATTGAAGCGATTAGAAAAGCTTATCAAGCTGGATGTACTTTTTTTGATACTGCTGAAACTTATGGTAGAGAGCAGTTTTATCCTGGTCATAATGAACAGTTAGTAGGTAAAGCAGTAGAACCATTTCGAAAAGATATCGTTTTAGCGACAAAATTCCATTTACATCAAGAAGATTTAGAAAATGATTTACCATTAGAAACAGTAATTAGACAACACTTAAAAAAATCAATGGAAAACTTAAGAACCGATTATATTGACTTGTATTATTTACATCGTTTAAATGAAGATGTTGCAATTGAAAAGATTGCAGCGATAATGGGCAAATTTATCGATGAAGGATTAATCAAAGGCTGGGGCTTATCACAAGTTGATGTCGATATTTTAGATCGAGCTCATCAAATTACACCAGTTACAGCCGTTCAAAATCTATATTCAATGTTGGAAAGAGATTGTGAAAAAGAAATTTTTCCATACTGTTTAAAAAACAATATTGGTGTCGTTCCTTTTTCACCAATTGCCAGTGGTTTTTTATCAGGAAAAGTGACAACGGAAACTAAATTTGAAGGTGATGATGTTCGAAAATGGGTACCGCAATTATCGAAAGAAAATATTGTTGCCAATCAGCCAATTCTTGATGTTTTAGAAAAATTTGCCAAAGAAAAACAGGTAACTAATGCTCAAATCTCATTAGCCTGGATGTTACACAAATATCCTAATGTGGTTCCCATTCCGGGATCTAAAAACCAGGAAAGAATTCTAGAAAATTTAGGGGCAATGAATGTTAAACTAACGAATCAAGAATTTGAATTATTAGAAAAAGCATTAAATGAATGTAAAGTCTATGGTCATCGTGGTCATGTTGAAAGTGAAAAAGTTACTTTTAGTAATAATTGGCGTAAGTAGCTAGTAATTTTTAAAATTACTAGTTTTTTTATAAACAAAACTATTATTTGATTATGTGATATAATTGGATAAGATTGGAAAAACTTTACTAGATTAGAAATCGACAATTTTTTTATACATGTTAAACTAAAGAAAAAAGGAGGAAATTATGAATATTCAATCATTATTAGATAAAGCTGATCTTGTTTTAAAAGATGAAAAATTAAAAAAGATGTTTAAACAATGTTTCTTATCAACTCTAGAAACAAGTGTTGTGGAAAAAGGGGACAAAACATATATTATCACTGGTGATATTAATGCAATGTGGTTACGTGATTCTAGCTGTCAGGTTAATCATTATTTAGATTATGTTAATGATGATGAAGATTTACGTTTAAAAATAAAAGGATTAATTAATGCTCAAGTTGATTATGTCTTATTAGATCCTTATGCCAATGCCTTTTTAAATACCGAAGATACTACGCGCGAATATCATGATACGACAATAATGAAACCTTATGTATGGGAACGTAAATATGAAATTGATTCATTATGTTATCCAATTAAATTAGCTTATAAGTATTATCACCAATGTCATGATCGTTCTATCTTTGATCAAAAATACCTTCATTTCATTGATGTAGTTTTAACGACTTTAGAAACCGAACAATATCATAGTGAAAAATCACAATATACTTTTGAACGTGAAATTGCTAAACAATGGAATTTAAGAAAAACGGAAACTTTACAAGATCATGGTCGCGGTTTTGCTACTCGTTATACGGGAATGAGCTGGAGTGCTTTTCGACCAAGTGATGATGCTTGTACTTTTAATTACAATATTCCAGGAAATATGTTTTGTAGTGTTGTACTTGGCTATTTAGAAGAGATTGCTCAAAATATTTATCAAGATCAATATTTAAAGGAAAGAATTACTGATTTAAAATTTCAAATTGATTATGGAATTGAATTATTTGGAACTTATTTACATCCTAAGTATGGAAAAATCTATGCTTATGAAACTGATGGTTATGGAAATCATGTATTAATGGATGATGCTAATGTACCTAGTTTGCTATCAATTCCTTATCTTGGTTATTGTAGCCAGGATGATCAAATATATCAAAATACTCGTAAATTTATTTTAAGTAAAGATAATCCCTATTATTATCAAGGTAAATTAGCTAAAGGAATTGGTTCACCACATACTAAAAAAGAATATGTTTGGCCAATTGCTCTTACAATGCAGGCCCTTACTTCAAATGATCCTGAAGAAATTGAAACATTAATTGAAATGATTGTAAATAATACTGGTGATACCGGATATTGTCATGAAAGTTTTGATGTCAATGATGATTCCAATTATTCTCGTGAATGGTTTTG
>NZ_JAGHEW010000285.1 GCF_017889095.1 Thomasclavelia sp.
AAGCTCTTGAAAATTTTACAAAGGATTTTACGCAAATATTAAGCGTTGAGGAGGAATTTGACATCATTCCTATTTCTATTACAGAACTCGGAGATGCTAAATTAACTGCAAATGATCTGGATATACTGTCTTTTATGATCAAAGCATAAATATAATATAACGAAGGTGAGGAAAATGAAGAAAATGAGTAATTATTTTAACAGTACTGTAGCAGTTATTGCTACTTTTTTTACGTATTTATTTGGAGGATGGGATGTATCATTAAGTATTTTAATTGTATTTATGGTATTGGACTATATTACAGGAGTGATATGGGCGTATATTCAGAAAACAGTAAATAGTGAGGTCGGGTTCACTGGATTGTTGAAAAAATGCATGATTTTAGTAGTGCTTATCGTAGGAGCAATGTTAGATCGTTTATTGAATAGTGGTAGTTGGGTATTCAGAACGCTTGTATGTTATTTCTATATTGCGAATGAGGGTATTTCATTATTAGAAAATATTAGTTTATTAGGAGTGCCGATTCCACAGAAAATTAAGGATGCACTAGAACAACTAAATAAAGAAAATGATCAGGAGGAAAATTAACATGAAAAAATATGTTGGAGTTAAATTAATTGAAGCACAGCCAATGACTCGTGGTGATTATAACAAATATCGTGGTTGGATTATTCCGGAAAATGAAAATCCAAACGATGAGGGATACCTATTAAAATATAGTGATGATTATGTAAGCTGGTCACCTAAACAAGTATTCGATGAAGTATATAGAGAGTACCGAGTAAATGAATTGCCACAAACGGCTTTAGGAATGATTAGCGAAAATTATAAAGAAAGGTTTAAAGCTGAATATCGTCAAGTAAAAATTCGCTATGATAAGTTAGATGAAATGACAGTATGTTATGAAGCTGGAACATTACCATTTACACCAACTTGTTCATTGGAATTATTAAAAGAGCAAAAGAAACACATGGGTAATTATATTCGTTGCTTAAAAATTAGAGCACAAATTGAAAATATTGATTTGATGGAGGATAATTAAAAATGAATAACGTAGAAACTGTTTTGAATATTGCTAGAGGGTGGATTGGATTAAACGAAGCTGATGGCTCACATAAGGAAATTTTAAACGTTTATAACTCTTATACACCACTACCAAGAAATTACAAAGTCAAATCAACTGATTCATGGTGCATGGCATTTATTTCAGCTTTGTTTATTAAAGCTGGATTAACAGATTTATGTCCTTTGGAATGCAGTTGCGGTAACGCAATTACAAAAGCTAAGGAAATGGGTATCTGGGAAGAAAACGGGGCCATTACTCCAGCAGTTGGTGACTTAATTATGTATGATTGGGATAAAAAAGACGGATGGCCTGAACATGTCGGTATCGTTGAATCAGTAAATGGCAATGAATTTGTTGTTATCGAGGGAAACAAAAATGATGTAGTAGGACGTAGAACTGTAACAGTAGGAAGTGCAAGTATTCGTGGATTTGTTAAACCTATGTATGATGGTGCAACACCAAATGTAAGTGATACTCCGCAAGCTGAAAATAACGCCAGTACAACTGTAAACTATAAAGTTAAAGTTATTACTCCTAGCGGTGTCAACTGTCGTGCTGAGCCAAATACATCAGGCAAAAAAATTACTGCCTATGCAAACGGTACTGTTTTAAATGTAACCAAAGAAAGCAACGGTTGGTTATATGTCAACGATACAGGATGGGTAAGCGGACAATACTGTACGAAAGTAACTGCTTCTAGCGGATCTAATGCAACAGGCAAAGCTACTGGTACATACGAAGTCCGTGTAGACAGTGCTCTTGTTGTTAGAAGCGGACCTGGTACTAACTATGCTAGAAAATCTAAAAGTCAGTTAACTAAAGATGGTCAAAAACACAGTAATGCAAATGGTGGTCTATTAAACGGCACTCGTGTAACTGTTTCGGAATGGAGCGGTAACTGGGCCAAGATACCTAGCGGATGGGTTAGTGGCGATTATTTGGTTAAGGTATAAGATTATGGCACTAAAAACAAAAAGAGCGATAGCATCTCTAATATCGTTGTCTTTATTGATCAATATTGTGTTAGGTATTTATACCGCTCAATTAAAAAGGAATTACAATGCTAAAATAAAGGCATATTCCAATGAAATTAATGAGCTTAACGGTGATGTTGATTATTATAAAGATCAGTACAAAAGATATTTGGAATTGTCCGAAGAACTGGAAAATCAGTTAGGAGTATACTATGATCATTAAATTAAAAGAAGATGCTGAAACAATCGAAGGCAAGAAACTTTCGATTGATCAGCAGTACTGGTTAATATTAGACGGTAAGTTTATTAGTGTTATTGAAGACAAAAATCACAAGCAGTATTATGTGAATAACAAATATATTGAAAAAGAATAAGCTTATAATAAAATTGAATTAAGAAATAAGACCCAGGGTAGGCAGCTAAATGCTAAGCGTATTGTAAGTACGTTGCCTCCTGGGCTTTCTTTATTTCTATATAATAACGATAGGAAAAACGTGATAAAACGCGATAAAGTGTACTCCGTAAGTAACAAATAAGTAACAAACCGGCTAAACTCCGCATTCCTGTGTCAATTTTTTTTCAGATTTTGAAAGTGCTAACAAATTTAGCCTTTAGCTATTTAAATCTTTAAACTTATTGGTTAAAATGAAGATAACAAAAATGAAAGGAAGTAAAAGTAATGGAAAAGAAACCAGTAAAAATTGTTACAATTGGTGGGGGTAGTAGTTACACACCAGAATTAATGGAAGGATTTATTAAAAGATATGATGAACTTCCAATTAAAGAAATTTGGTTAGTTG
>NZ_JAGHEW010000286.1 GCF_017889095.1 Thomasclavelia sp.
CCGGTACATCACGCTCTGATGCTAGATCAATAGCATTTTCAACGATTACTGACATTCTAGTTAATTCTCTAACGACCTTATCCCAGGCCTGCATTAACTCTTCATAACTTTCCATTTCGGTAAAATAGCCACATTCACTTACAAACCGTTTACCACTAGTCATATCAACACCATTATTCATGGCAATTAATAAAATTCTCGGGAAATTCATATAACTCATTCCGGTACAGCGATAACCCCATTTACCTGGTACTGCCGTTTCTACACAGCCAATCGCACTATAATCATAAGCATCTTCTTCTTTGATACCTTTTTCAATAAAAGAAGGAATGATTACTTCATCATTATTAAACGCTGGCATTCCCGTACCTAACTTCATCACCTCAATTGCTTCATCTAAAAATTTAGGATTTAAATTACGATGATAACGAACTGTTAAATTAGGTTGAGGTAAACGAGTTTGAGCTACTGATTTCAAGACTAAAAATGATAATTGATTAACGGCATCTTGTTTATCACGAGTTTGTCCACCAATTGTAACATTTTGATACATCGGACTACCGGCACTTGAAAAAGTATGGGCCTGACTACGAACTTTATTGATTGTTAGAGTTTTGATCCATAAATTAGTTAATAATTCAACAGCTTGATCTTCATCAATTAAATGATTATCTAAATCGTGTTTTAAATATGGATACATATATTGGTCAAAACGTCCATAAGAAAGAGAATGACCATTAGATTCAATTTGTAATAATAATTGAATAAACCAGACTGACTGAATTGCTTCATGGAATGTTGTCGCTGGATAATAAGGAACTTTATCACAAATTTGACTGATTTTTAATAATTCTGCTTTTCTAGCAGTATTAGCACTTTCAGCCATTTCTTTAGCTAAAACACTAAAACGGTGAGCAAATGTTTTTACCGCTTCAATTACAATTAAAACCGCCTGATAAAATTTATATTTATCAATATTTTCTGGTACACATAAATCTAAGTCAGCTTTTAACTTTAATACTCTTTTTTCATAGCCAATCAAACCTTCTTCTAATACTTTTTGATATTCAACCGCTAAATGGGCATCACCCGAATTTAACTTTCCTTCCATTCCAAAGAAACCAGTTTCCATAAACACACTAACTTCATCAGGTAGTAATGCTTCCCCTTTAGCTCTTAAATTATTATTTTCCCAAAATGGTGCAATTTCACGCAATGCAGCTTTGGTTTCTTCAGTAATATAAAAAACATCACCATCTCTTTTTTCAAATAAATCTAATTCATCAATGACAAACTTCATTGTATATTCCGGAAAAATTGGTGCATCTTTATTTGATGATGCCTGATTACCAACAATCAAAGTTTCATCTTCAATATAAATAGGCATTTTTTCTAAAATATTTTTTAACATCAAAGCTCGTTTCATCACTGGTGGCTGATTTTGATGTTCTTGATAAGCTTCAGTCGCTAAAATTGCCCTTGTAGCATCAATATATGGTTTTTTATCCAAAACCGCTTCACGATACTGATTCATTCTTGGGGTTAAATCACCAAAATGTTCGACATTTTTCATAGTTAGTTCTCCTTGTTTCATTTGAAAGTTTTATTTGTTTCATTTACACATATATCATAGCATTTATTTTATATATGTCAATACATTTCTTACAAATATAATAAATTTACTTTCATTTGAAATTAAATGTATTTACTTTTGTAACTAAACGTGATAAGATTTAAATAAAGGAGAAGGTTAAAATGTGCCAAGGAACTATTTTTAATATTCAAAAATTTAGTATACATGATGGACCAGGAATTAGAACTACAGTATTTTTCAAAGGATGTCCTTTAAAATGTAAGTGGTGTTCTAATCCCGAATCACAATCAACCAAAATTCAAATTTTATATGATCAAACAAAATGCATTCATTGTCTAAACTGTCTTAATAGCTGTCCAAATCAAGCAATCAGTTTAATTAACGATCTAATTGTAATTGATGATCGTAAATGCATCGGCTGTCTAACTTGTATTAATAGCTGTTTTCAGGAAGCTTTATCATATGAAGGTAAAAAAAGTGATGTTGATTCAATTGTCGATGAATGTTTAAAAGATCTTGATTTTTATGAAGAATCAAATGGCGGGGTTACTATTTCTGGTGGTGAAGCAATGTGTCAGCCAGGCTTTTTAAAACAGTTAGTTTTAAAATTAAAAGAACATAACTTACATGTTGCCATCGAAACTACTGGTTATATTGACACTAAAACATTTCAAGAATTAGCGCCATTATTTGATTTATTATTATTTGATGTTAAACATGTAAATAACCAAAAACATCAAGAAGGTACTGGCGTAACTAATGATCTCATTAAAGCTAATTTAAACTGGTTAATTGCTAACAATATCAATGTACTACCTCGAATTCCCGTAATTCCCGGTTTTAATAACACGCTTGATGATGCTAAAGAAATCGCAACATATTTAGCTAAAATTAACATAAAAAAAGTCCAGCTACTACCATTTCATCAATTTGGTGAAAAGAAATATGATTTATTAAATCGTGATTATAGCTTAAAAAACATTAAAGCTTTATATCCCGAAGATTTAGCTGATTATCAAAAAGTTTTTATTGATAATCAAATTGATTGTTTCTTTTAAAAAAATAAATAAAAAATATCCTGCAAAAATACTAACTAATCTTATTGCAGGATATTTTAATTTAAATAATTATTACTTGAACTAATTTTTCTAGTTAAATACAAAATAATAAGAAATAATAATCTACGATAGTCTAACTTACATTGCCCATTGGCAAGATAACAATAACACTGAAATTACGTCTTAATTGAATAAACTCAACGATTCCATTATTTTTACTAACTAATTGATTAATACTGGTTATGCCAAAACCATGATTAATATTATTCTTTCCAGAAACTAACAGGTCAATTTTATCCATTGTATTAATAGTATTCATAATTTTAAAATAATACCTTTCATCTAATGTTTTACCAGCTTCAATAATTATCTTTTTTATTTTATCGCTATCACAATGTTCTATGGCATTTTCAAGAATATTACCAAAAATTAGATAAAAATCAAGTTTATCAATATTGGGCCGACCATCAAAATAATTACAGATTAAATCTATTCGCTTATTTTTAATCAACGGAAGATAATGTGACACAATGAAGTTAATCGATTCATTGCCGGTATTAATTGAATATTTAAGATCATCAATATATTTTAACTGATCATTGAGAGTTTTTTCAATATTATCCAAATCTTTTTTATCAGTATATTCTTTTAATAGTAATAAAAGATGTTTGTTATTATGGCGTATTTTTCTGGTTTCATTTTCATTTGCAATTAAGTTTTTGAAATTACTCTTTTGAAAATCAATTTCTTTTTCTAATATTTTTTGATTTGTCCGGTAAATTAAATTTCGTTTGTGATTTTCAAATAATCGATAAATGATAATAACCAATAAAGAAAGAATCGTAATATTGATAAGAAAATACTGAATCTGAATTAAGCCTTTAAAATAACCATCAAAAAATAATGCATATAATAAGGTTAATAATAAAATTGATAAATTAAACAGATTTATTTTAGAATTATCATAACGC
>NZ_JAGHEW010000287.1 GCF_017889095.1 Thomasclavelia sp.
AAGTAAGTTTACTGCTTCTTTCCATTCTTTTTTTAAAGCTTTAAAAGCCGGTAACATTAATAATGTTCCAAGTGGTATTTGAAAATAAATATAAGTAAGCAATAAACCATTAATCGTATATAAATCAAAATTAGCTAGAAAATCAATCCCGTAATTTTTTCCAATTAAAGTTAAAATTCCGACATTTCCAAGTAAAATCATAAACGCAAAAGCTAATGGTACACCAGCAAAATTACTAGTAATATTTAATATTGTTGTAAACACATTACGAACTTTACTACTTGCATGATTACAAGCTTTAGCCCCTAAAAAAGCAATGATTATCCCGCAAACAGCTGAAAAAACCGAAATCCAGACACTATTATAAATTGACTGTAGATATAAGCGGGTAGTAAAAATTCTCGTAAAATGTTCAAAAGTAAAACCACCGCCCACTTTAGAAAAACTTTCAATAAAAATATTGATCAATGGCAATATTTCAAACAAAACTACCATGATCAAAAACGGCAGTAACGCAAATAAATATATCTTTTTACTAATCTTTTTCATTTCTAAACGCCACCTCCAATGACTCCATTTGCACATCTGGTTCTAGCTTTAATAACTGACATAATAGCGGTGCAAACTGTAAAGTAGTTAACTCATGACTTTGATAGCCATTAACAACCTGTTTATCAATGATATAAAGTGCACTACAGCGCTGCATCTTGCTATTACCGCCATGATAACCATTTTCACTCATGCCATGGTCGGCACCTACGACAATACTATAGCCCTGTTCGATCCAGCCAGGAAGATAAGTTGATAATAACTTGTCATTTGCAATAACTGCATTAGCATATTCTTTTGATCCAGCACCATAACGATGACCCGTATCATCAATATTCATGGGATGAATAAAAACAAAATCATATTCTTCTTTAGCCATTAAATTAGCTGCCAGAGCATATAAATGATTATCAGGATAACTATCTTCATAGTAAAAAAAGCCTTGATCAATATTAGATGTACTATCGTGATGATAAATATCTTTAGTATGATTAAATGGAGCAGATAAATATAATTCACTGATCCAATAATAAGCTAACGCCAAACTTTTTTTATTATTTTGTTTTAATAATTTAAATAGATGGTTTGCTTTTGATAACCGACAAATTCCATTATTAGTTATACCATGCTTATAAACCGGTAAACCCGTAAAGATTGTTTCATACATTGGCCTTGAAGCACTAGGTAATTCACCTAGTACTTCATATTTTGCGGCCTGATTTTTTTGACATAAATGTTCTAAATAACCTAAATGTTCTTTAGCATAATTACTTTGTAAACCATCTAATAAAACAAAGACTGTTTTATTGTGCATAAGTAACTACCTCTTCTTGCCATGTTGTCGCTAAATCTGATACAGCTTGATCCCATGCTTCCTGGTCTTCAATAAAACGAGCATTTGTATATTGATCATCAGGCAACAGCTTAGCTTTAACATCTTCTGGTAATTCAACGTCACGAACTGGACGAGCATAGCCTTTAGCTAAATTAATTTGTCCTTCATCTGATAAAATATATTCACGAGCTAAAGCTGCTGCATAAGGTCGTTTGGTATAAGCATTAATAATTGTACAATAACCACTTTGAATCGCTCCATCACTAGGAACTGATACTTCATAATGGGCATTAGGATTATTTTCTTGAATTTGAGCACGATATCCTAAAGAATTATAATCCCATAAAACAGCTACTTCAATTTCCCCTTTTTCCAAACGAGCAACACTAGTATCTCCCATATCTAAACGACCATCTTCAGCTAAAGTTTTAAAGAAATCTAAACCTGGCTGAATATCACTTTCACTTCCACCAAAAGCAATTGCAGCACTTAATAACCCGCTTTGAGCCTGAGTAGCTACAGAAACATCACCAATTGTTAAAGTATAATCACCTTCTAATACATCTTGCCAGCTAGTTGGTGCCTGATCAACTAAATCAGTATTCGTAATAAAAGTAATTGTTCCATAATAACCAATGATCCAGTTACCATCTTCATCTTTAGCCCAATCAGGGATTGAATCCCAATAAGATGTTTTATATGGCATAGTAACTCCTTGTTCTTTAGCTACAGGACCAAATGATTGTCCAACGTCACCAATATCCTTAGTAGCATCATTTGCTTCATTGGCAAAAATTGCTAGTTCTTCAGCACTAGACATATCAGTGTCCGTATGCTTTAATCCATAAGTAGCTTCAATTTCATCCCAAGTTTCACCCCAGTTAGCCCAGGTATCTGGCATTCCTACTGAATTTACTTCACCATCTTCTTTTGCTTTTTCAATAATTTCTTCAAGTTTCATCGAATTTAAATCAACATCTGTTTTAGTACTTTCTTCAGAGCACCCAGTTAAAAAACTAGCAGCTACTAAAGCACTAACTCCTAATTTTAAAATTTTGCTTTTCATTTTTTATACTTCCTCCTTAGCGGTTAAAGTATAGCATTTAAAAAAATGTCTAAAATATCGTTATTTTGTAAAGTATTGTAAAGATTATTTTGCTTAATTTATTAAATATAAATACTTAGTAAAGAAATTTAAAGATTAGCTTAATTTATAAAACAAAAAAGCTAACATCTCTGTTAGCTTTAGCTATCCTTTATTATTTCAAATCTTTTAATGCTTTAACAAATAATAACTCAGTGATTAAAAAAGCACTTAAATCAGCCAATGGTACAGCAATAAAAATACCATCTAAACCAATCATTGATGACAATAATAAAATCAACGGAATTAAAACAATTACCTGTCTAAGTAAATTTAAGACACTGGCAATCTTGATTTTACCAATACACTGAAAATAATTAGCACTCATGATTTGGGCCCCTAATAATGGTAAACAAATAAACCAGATTCTAATTGCCTTAGTTCCTAGAGCAACTACTTCAGGTTCATTATTGAACATCAAAATAATTGTTTTCGGGAATAACTCTACTGCTAAAAAACCAATTAAAGCAATTATTGTAGCCCCAATGATCGAATATTTTAATGTTTCTTTAACCCGATCATATTTACGAGCCCCAAAATTATAACTAATTAATGGCTGTTGTCCTTGCATTAAACCAGTTAACGGCATTTGACAGATGGTTTGAAAACTAGTAATGATACCAACAGCTGAAATTGCAATATCCCCACCATAAGTACCTAACGTACTATTTAAAATAATATTTAACACACTATTAGCCATTTGCATCAAAAAAGCTGGTACACCAGTTCTAATAATATCAATGGCAACTCGTACTTTTATTTTAAGATGCTGGAAATCTAATTTAATCAAAGAACGATTAGAACATAAATAACATAATTGCCAGATCATACTTAAAAATTGACCGCCAATTGTTGCCAGGGCAGCACCTTGCATTCCCATATCAAATTTAATAATCAAAATATAATCAAAAACAATATTAAAGCCAGCACCAATTAGCTGTGAAATCATTGCATTTTTAGGATTTCCCTGAGCTCGAGAAAAGTTATTTCCACACATGGTAACACATTGAAAAACAGCTCCATATAATACAATCGACAAATAAGCACTAGCATAAGGCAAAACCGTTTCACTAGCTCCTAGTACCACTAAAATTGGATCAATAAATATATTTCCAAACACCATAAAAAGCAAACCAAACAAAACAGTTAAAACAACCGCATTACCTTGATAAATACCGGCCTGCTCTTTATTTTTTTGTCCTAAAGCAATACTAAACCGTGTTGCCCCTCCAACACCGACCATTAAAGAAATCGCCATTAAAACTAATGTAACTGGATAACTAACCGTAATTCCAGCAATCCCGATAGCCCCAAGACTTGGCGCATTACCAATAAAAATACGATCGACAACATTATAAATCGCATTTACTAACATTCCGATAATTGCCGGAATACTAAATTCAACTAATAATGGTAAGATTCTTTTAGTTCCAATTCTTTCATCATTCATTTTCATCACCCCTAATTAAATTCTCTTTTAATACATTTAACATTCTTCTTAGTTCCTGCAATTCTTCTTTAGATAATCCTTTAGTCAAATCAACATCCTTTTTTTCAAATACCTGATCAACTATCTTTTGTTTTTCCAATCCTAACGGTGTTAGTTTTATTTCGTAACAGCGTTTATCCTTAATAAAAGGAACTCTTTCAATCAATCCTTTAGTTTGCATATTTTGAAGTAACCTAGTAACTGCACTTTTATCAATTTGTAATTTACGAATCAGTTCATCCTGGTGCAATATTTCTTGATATTTAAAAAACATCAATACCGATCCTTCATTGCCTGTTAATTGATATTGTTTCAAGCGCTGATTACTATCATTACGATTCAATGTCGCTAAGCGATTGATAACTCTTCCAATTCGTTCCATGATCATCCTCCTTAGTTGACATATCAACTATATATAAATTTAGTTGATATGTCAACTATTAATCAAAAAAAGATACGAATAAACTCGTATCTTAGTATGCTTTAGCAAAATATACAACTTTTTTAGCTGGTTTTCCACAAACTGGACAAACATCACCAAATGGTTCTTCATCTTCCTTGATACAGCGACTTGTTGCTGTAGTGTCGTTTTTCACTTGCAATTCGCATGCCTCATCGCCACACCACATCATTTTTACATATCCGCCTTTATTAGCGATAATATCTTTGAATTCTTCATAAGTATTAGCTTGTCTAGTATTGCGATTACGATGATCTAATGCTTTTTGATACATTTCATCATGAATCGTATCTAATAAATCTTTAACTGTTGTATTCAAGCTTTCATCAAGGGTATGTGTTGCTTTAGCCCCATCATTTCTTTTGGCAATTACACAACAATTATTTTCAAGATCGCGAGGACCAATTTCAATTCTTAATGGAATTCCGCGCATTTCTGCTTCTGAAAATTTCCATCCTGGCGTTTTATCACTTGAATCCACTTTAACTCGAATACCACTAGCTTTTAGCTGTTCCATAATTTCATTAGCTTTATCTAAAACTCCTGGTTTTTGTTGTTGAATTGGAATAATTACTACTTGTACTGGAGCTACACGTGGTGGTAATACTAAACCGTTGTTATCACCATGAACCATGATAATTGCCCCAATTAAGCGAGTTGATACCCCCCAAGAAGTTTGATAAACATATTCCAATTTATTTTCTTTAGATAAAAATTTCATATCAAATGCTTTAGCAAAACCTTGTCCAAAATAGTGGCTAGTACCTGATTGTAATGCTTTTCCATCATGCATCAAAGCCTCGATTGTATAAGTTGCTTCAGCACCAGCAAATTTTTCTTTTTCAGTTTTACGACCCGTAAGCATTGGGATCGCTAAAAGATTTTTAGCGGTATCTTCATAGATACTTAACATCTGTAATGTTTCCTGCCATGCTTCTTCTTTAGTTGCATGAACAGTATGCCCTTCTTGCCATAAAAACTCTGATCCCCTTAAAAATGGTCTAGTTGTCTTTTCCCAGCGAACAACTGAACACCATTGATTATATAACTTCGGTAAATCCCGATATGAATTTACAATTTTAGCATAATGTTCACAAAAAAGAGTTTCTGAAGTTGGTCGAATCACTAAAGATTCCTCAAGATTTTCTAAACCACCTTTAGTTACTACTGCACATTCTGGTGCAAACCCTTCAACGTGATCAGATTCTTTTTGCAATAAAGATTGGGGAATAAGCATCGGCATATAAACATTTTCATGTCCAGTTTCTTTAAATTTTTTATCCATATACTGCTGAATCATTTCCCACATTGCATAACTGTATGGTCGATAAATAATAAAACCTTTAATACTGCTATAATCCATCAGTTCAGCTTTACGACAAACATCAGTATACCACTTAGCAAAATCATCTTCCATTGCAGTAATTGCATCTATTTTTTTATTTGCCATCATTTCTCCTCATTTCCTTAATAATCTTCATCTATTTTACTATTAAAACTATGATTATGCAAGATAGTTATTCAATTGTAATATGAGTTTCTTTATTTGTCCTAGTTAAAACAATTTTAAAATCAATCCGCTCTTTTAATTCACTAACATGCGAAATTATTCCAATTAGCTTGCCATCTTGCTGTAAGTCCATTAAACAGTTAATTGCCTGATCTAATGACTGACTATCTAACGAACCAAAGCCTTCATCTATAAACAGCGTATTTAATTCAATTCCCCCGGCATGATCCTGAATCATCTTTGAAAGTCCTAAAGCTAATGACAAAGCAGCTTTAAACGATTCCCCGCCTGATAATGTTTTAACATCTCGCAGCATCCCGCTTTCCATATCTAAAACATCTAATTCCAAACCTTGTTTACTATTGCCTTTCGAACGATTGTCACGACGATATAATTGATAGCGGCCTTGAGCCATTCTTTTTAATAAAACATTAGCATAAGCTAAAATATTTTCAAAATAAGCTGCTAAAACATAACGTTCAAACGAAACCCGATATTGATTTTTTCCTGAAGCAACCTCACTTAAATCAAAATAACATTGATACAAATCATAACTTTGTTTTAACTTTTGATCAATTTCTAAAATATCATTAACTGTCTTTTGAATCGTCAAATATGTAGCTTTTAAATCATTTAACTGTTTCATTAAATCTTTTAATTCCACTTTTAATAAATCCAATTTAGCTTTTAACTGGTTAAGATCAACTGCTTTTTTATCTTTCAGTTCTTCTTTTAACTGAACAATTTGTTTTTGTAAAGTTTCTTTTACAATCAAATAATCCTGATATGCTTTTTCTTTAGTTTCTAACTGTGTTATATCATTTAATCTTGAAATAAAACTATTTTCATCTTTAAAATATTTCTTTAATTGATGATGATATTTTTCTTGATATTGCTTATTTAACAGTTCTTCCTTGGCAAACTGCTTAGTTAAAGTATCTAACTTTGAGGTTAGTTGAATTACATTTTCTTTACTTTTTAAATAGTCATCTTCAATGATCTTAATATTTTGTTGTAACGAATTTATTTGGTTTTGTTTATCATTAATTTGTTGCTTTAATGAAGGCATCGTCATAGTTTTAAAATATTCATTTTGACTATTACGGCCAATAATCTGGTTTATCTTAGCTTGGTATTCTTGAATTAAATTATTATTTGTTTGCCACTGTTTATTTAAACTATCAACATCTTTTTGATATTTTTTAACACTTATTTGTAATTTTTTTAAATAAGTAATCTCTTCATTTATTTTCTTTTCAGCAGCTAACAACTGCATTTCCTTTAAATTAATTGAAGCTAATACTTTAATAAAAACCTCTTTTCCTAATTCCTCATCAATTCCTAGACGAGTTGCATTTTCATCTAAATGCTTCAACATCAATTCTGTTTCTTTTTGCTTTAAAATCAAATCATTATAAATATCCTCACGCTGATTACGGCATTGATCAAATTTATTTTTAGCTTTTTTCAAATCATCATCATTAATTAACTTACCAGTAAAATTAGCTAAATGAGGATGCTCTAAAGAACCACAAACCGGACACGGCTCATTTTCTTTTAATTTGCTGGCAAGAATACCAGCTTGACTTAAACGATAAAGA
>NZ_JAGHEW010000034.1 GCF_017889095.1 Thomasclavelia sp.
ATCAAGGACAATGCCTTTACCATTTACGGTATCACTATTAATAGCTGGATTTAAAATCGAAACGATGGTAAAAGTAATTCCGGTAACTATTTTAAGGATTCTTTCTAGCAGAGCCTGGTTATTTACGAGCATGTACTTAAAGAAAAGGTCATTATGGAATGGGATGGTCAGATGAGCTTTTTTGATCTTGTTTTGATCCATAGAAAACACCTCCTATTATTCATTTACTCCCTGACTTGAAAAATCTCTTTTTTTATTTTCTTTTTTTGACAAAAAATAGAAATAAGTATAAATATACCTATTTCTATCTAAATGTTTTTAATATTTGTGGATGATTTTATATTTTCTATCCACATCTTATTTTTTAAGATTTATTATAAAAATGAATAGGGTATTGAACCCTATTCATATAAACTTCTTCCATTTGTTTCAATTATTTTTTTATATTCATAAAAACTTTTTTTCTTCATTCTTTGAAGTGTTCCGTTATTTTGATTATCTTTATCAACGTAAATAAATCCATATCTTTTATTCATTTCACCAGTTCCGGCTGAAACAATATCAATTGGTCCCCACCAAGTATATCCGATGATCTTACAACCATCATGAATAGCTTCATTTAATTGTTTTAGATGTAATTGTAAATATCTAATTCTTTCATCATCAATAATTTTTCCATCAATAATTTCGTCAACAGTTCCAAATCCATTTTCACTAATTAATAATGGAATTTGATAACGATCAAATAATTCGTTACATACATATCTAAGACCGATTGGATCAATTGGCCAACCCCAGGCTGTTTTTTCTAAGTATGGATTGTCTACTCCAATTGGTCCACCAGTATCTGCAGCCATTTTAGTTTCACTACTTACAGCACAAGTTAAATAGTAACTAAATGATAAATAATCTACTGGATTTTCTTTTAATATTTGACGATCTTTTTCAGTAATATCAATTGATACATTTTCTTCCTCAAATAATCTTTTAGCGTAATTTGGATATTTTCCTTGAACTAAAACATCAGAATATAATAAAGATCTTCTTCTTAATTGATATGTCGCTAAAACATCCTCTGGTTTACATGTTGCTGGATACATCCCACTTAAAGAAAGCATCGCTCCCATTTTGGCATTAGGAATTATTTCTTTAAGCAACTTTTTGGCTTTAGCACTAGCAACTAACATATAGTGTCCTGCCGTATATTCCCGTTGGACCCTAGTCTTTTCATCATTAATATATAATCCCCCAGCTAAATATGGAAGTTTGATAATGTTATTGATTTCATTAAATCCCATCCAATATTTAACTTTATCTCGATAACGAGTAAAAATTGTTTGACAATAATTCATAAAGAAATCAATCATTTTACGATTATCCCAGCCACCATATTTTTTTACTAAATGTAATGGTGTTTCATAATGAGAAATTGTAACAATTGGTTCAATTCCATATTTTAGCAATTCATCAAAAACCTGATCATAAAACAATAAACCTTTTTCATTAGGAACAGTTTCATCTCCTAAAGGAAATATTCTAGCCCAATTTATTGACAATCTAAAACAATTCATTTTCATTTGTGCAAATAGTTTTATATCTTCTTTATAATGATGATAAAAATCAATAGCTTCATGACTTGGATAAACTGCTTTTTCATCAATATTCAAATCAATATTTTTCATTCTATCTTTACCAACTTTTAAAACATCGCCAATTGATAAACCTTTGCCATCTTCTAAATAAGCACCTTCAGCCTGATTAGCAGCAATTGCACCACCCCATAAAAAATCATCGTTAAAATAACTCTGCTTCATTAATTATTCTCCTGCTTTAAAAGATTTTTCATATACTTTGTTGCTTATTTTAACAAATGGAATATAAATTATAAACGCTACTGCAATAACAATTGCTTCAACAATAATTGCCTGGAATGATTGTAACCCTACAAACGCATTAACAAATAAAGGTAAGCCAAATGGAACTTCGACAGTAGCACAACCAATAAATCCAGTTACTGTAGCTACATAAGCAATAATTGTTGCTGATAATTGTGATAATACAAATGGAATTGCATAAACTGGATTTAAAATGATTGGCATCCCAAAAATAATTGGCTCATTAATTCCAAAAATACCTGGGAACAATCCTAATTTGGCAATCTCTTTTTCATCTTTTCGCTTTGAAAATAAGAAGATTGCTAGAATTAAAGAAATAGTAATACCCGCACCACCACATACAACATAAACTCTAAAGAAAGTCATTGTAAGTACATTAGTTGCTTGTTTACCAGCTTCAACCGCAGCGACATTTGCTGCTAAACCAGATAAGGCTAATGGTGATAATAATGGCATAATAACCAAACTTCCATGGATTCCCAAAATCCAAAATAATGCACATGCTAATGATAAAAAGATTACTCCAAATGGTGTTTGAGCTACTCCCTCTAATGGTTTTTGTAAAACAGTATAAATAAAGTCACTTAAATATGTACCTGTTAAATTTAAAAATACAGTTCCAAAAATTGCTACGATCAATAAAGTTAGCATAATTGGGATTAAGCTGTTAAATGAATTTGCGATATTAGCTGGTACTTGTTCTGGCATTTTTATTTTTATCTTATCGATATTTGATAACCAGCTATAAATCTCAACTGCTATAATTGCGATTAACATTCCAACAAATAAACTTTGAGCGTTCATTGATGAACTTGGCAAAACACCAGTAACCACAGTACTTAATTCTTCAATAGTAGCAGTAACACTTGTAGGAACAATTGTGATAAAAGAAATTAAAGCTAAGATTCCAGTAAAAATAGTTTTTTGATTATTTCTTCTTCCTAGTTCTATTCCAATTAAAACAGTTATTGCTAAAGACATTGTTGACATTGTCGCAAAATTAATAATATTAAATGCTGGTGATAAAGTTGTTAGCCAGTTAAACATTTCTACTTGAGCTAACCCTAATGTTTCTGAACATAAAATAATATTAAACAACGAAGCAAAAGAACCAACAATAATAAATGGCATGTATGCAGTAAAAGCATTTTTAATTGATGTTAAGTATTTGTTGTTTTCAATTGCTTGAGCTACTTTAGACAAACTATTACTAAACTTTTCTGTAAAAGACATTTTTCTTCTCCTCATTTAAATTTCACTCTTTGGCCATTGAGTCGTTAGGTTTTACCTAGATTTAATATATCATGTTATCCCAAAGATACCACCACATTATTTTCCATAATATTTGTGGAAAGTATTGGGAATATTCTCTTTTAATATTCCTTATTAATTTTACTGATATTTTGTTTATGCTATAATGTTAAAAAATACTATTGGGAGTAAATATCATGAAAAAAGTTAATTATATTAATCTTTTAGACTATCTTTCAACAAATAATTACGTGACTTCTGCATCACTAGCTTTATCACTAGGCGTTTCAAGTAAAACTGTTCGTAATCATTTAAAAGAACTAGCTATATTATTAAATAATAATGGTGCTTCTTTATCTATAAAACCTCATTATGGTATTAAACTAATCATTAATGATTATCAAAAATACAATAATTTTTATAATCTAGAAAAAGAAAAAATATTATCAGAAAAACAAATAATTCATTATGAACGAGTTGATTATTTAATTGATTTATTTTTAAATAACGAAGAATATGTCTTACTTGATCAATTAGCTGAAAACTTATATATAAGCCGTAATTCTTTAACCACTGATTTACATAAAGTAAGAAAATATTTAGAAAACTTTCAATTAACAATCATCAACAAACCAAATTATGGTTTAAAACTTTGCGGCGATGAAACAAATATAAGATGCTGTTTATTAGATCGAAAATATAACAATACTAAATTAGATGATTATAATAATTTGTTTAAATTTATCAAAAATATGATTGAAAATGATAAATTTATTTATTTTAAAAATTGTCTTCACGAAATTATTTTATACTTTTTAATTTCAGCTACTCGAATTAACCAGGGACATTTTATTAATAAAAAAATAATAAAACATTATAATGAAGAAGAATTAACAGCTAAACAAATTTATAACTTTTTAAACATACCAGCAAGTCCAGTAGAATTACAATTTGCCGGAATCTTTTTAAAGAGTCGTCAAAGTTATCCATTAAAATCACCATATTTATTTTATGATACTGATTTTGAAATCCAAAATATTATCATCCATATTTTAGAAGATATCTATAAATATTATCAAATTAATCTTTTCGATCGTCATGATTATGACATCGATTTAAGAAATTATTTCTCTGTGCATATGATTCCTTTAGTGATTAGAATAAAATATGATATTCAAATGCATAATCCACTTTTACCAAAAATAAAAAAATATCATACGCTTGCTTTTATTCTTGCTACAACTGCATGTCAATATTTGGTATCATATTATAAAAAAAATATTACTGAAGATGAAATAGGTTATATTGCTTTACTACTAGATTTAGCCATAAAAAAAAGAATAACATATTCTAATGAAAAAAAGATTCTCATTGTTTGCGACTATGGTAGAGGTGCTCAACAGTTATTAAAATTTCAGTTTGAACAAACTTTTACTCGACACGTAAAAGAGATTTTTATCAGTGATTCTTATCATCTCGATAACATTTCTAATCAGGTTGATCATATTTTTTCAACCAGTCCACTACCACCTAAATATAATGCAACCATTGTATCGTACGATTTAACAGACTATCAAATTAATGAGATTAAAAATATACTAAGAAAGCCTAAAAAGCATTTTAATATTCCAAAATTTAATCAAGATTTATTTTATACGCATTTGAATTTAAAAAGTAAGGATGAAGTTATTCAATTTTTAACTGATCAATTTTTATCTAAAAATAAAATATCAAAATCAATCGTATCGCAAATAAAAGCCAAAGAAAATCTAATTGATTCTTATTTTGCAAACTCAACCGCTATTTTAGCTCCAATTCATACTATTTCACAAGAAACGATTGTATCAGTATGTATCTTAAATCGTCCTATTAAATGGGATAATAATAAAGTTCAAATGATTATTACTATTTTAAACGAAGAAAAATTCAACCGGTATTTATTAAGATTTTTTGATATTTTAACTCAGTTATTATTAGATCATCATAAAACTAATGAAATCATAAAAAAGAAAGATTTTTTTGTTCTAATTGAAAAATATAATGAAATTGAAAAACTTGTTTCTAAATAAAATTAATAAAATATTATATCAAAACAGCCATCGACATTTAACAACGTGGTGGCTGTTTCAATCATTTATTAAGTCTATTTATTACTTAGCTTTTGTTTCTACTTTATTCTTTAACCCATCTAAAGTTATATCTTTTAAAATTTCTTTAGATACTCTTTCTAACTGTTTTGCAGTTAAACTTTCCAACCAATCACTTTCATCTTGTCCATACTTTATTATAATTTGTGCCTGCAAAGCATCTCGTATTCCATTTTTATATCCGTAATTGTATCTTTTTTCCATTTTCTTTTCCATGTATACTCGATTTTTTTCTCTTTCGAGTGCCATTTCCCATAAGGTAATCTTACCATTATTCATATATTTCTATCTCCTAATTAATTTTATCATAATCTTTTTCTAAAAATCTAATGATTATTTCTTATCACTAAAATACAATTAATATACTAACTAATAAAACATTCTAAAATTAATATCTTTATTTTTTTATTTCTACCCTGTTCCTTAACTCATCTAATGTTATTTCCTTCAATATTTCTTCAGTTACTTTTCTTAACTGTCTTAAAGTTAAATTTTCCAACCATTTATTTTCAACTAGACCATATTTTTCCATGTTTTGTAATTGAAATACCGTGATTACCCCTTGTTTATAACCATTATCATAGCTTTCTTTCATCATTGCTGCTTCTCGCATCCGACCAATTTCTATCGCAAATTCCATATCCCACATTTCCATCTCATTAAAACTTTTCATACATCTAAATCTCCTTTTCACCATCTAAGCATCTTTTTATATCATTGTATTTATGTACATTTTAAACATTATATTTTTACTTTATTATCCCATATACAAAATAAAAATTCATTGAATTATAAATTCAATATTTATAAACAAAAACAGCCAATTTGGCTGTTTTTACTTAGTTTCTACTTTTCTTTTTAGCTCATCTAATGCTATTTCTTTCAATATTTCTTTAGTAACCTTTTCTAACTGTTTTTCTGTTAAGCTTTCTAACCATTTGCTTTCATCCTGACCATATTTTGTCATGATCAGTGTTTGCAGCATTG
>NZ_JAGHEW010000035.1 GCF_017889095.1 Thomasclavelia sp.
ATTTTTGTTTACTGAACTCTTCTTCTTGACTACGTTTAATCAATTCTAATTTTTCTTTATTTTCCTGATTAATCAAATTAATAATATACATAAACATAATGCAAAGGACAAAAATCAAAATTGCATTTAGTGCCATTAAATTCATTGATACATCACCTAACAATATTTTATATACCATCGAATAAAGTAGACACATTAAGATCATCTCAAACATAATGACTACCTTCCATCTTGATATTTCTAAAGACAAAGATAATCTCTCTTTTAATTTTAACAATACAACATTACCTAGTAATTGCATCACTTTACAAATAATGCACTCAATCATGTAACTATATTTAATAGAAAATATATCAAAAATATAAGTACATACCATTGAATATAATAAAATCAACGATATTTGAAGTAAAATGATAAAAATATGTTGAAACGTAATATTTCCAATGAAAATATACATTAAAATACACACACAAACAAAAAAGACTATCGAAGAAAAAATACCAAAATAATTTGTTAGTTGAAAAATTTCCAATAATATACATTGTATTATTGTGGCAATAACAATAAATTTATGTTTAGAATATTTCAAATCAAAAAAGTCAGCGATAAACCAGGTAAATAATAACGCTTCTATAAAATTAATTACTACATTAAATATCATCATCTAAGTAAATACTCCTGATAAAACTGATCAAATCTTTTTCGATAAACACGACCTATTTTTAAAGCTTCATTATTACTCATGATTAAAGTATCTTTTTTGTATGAATTTAAGTAATATACATTAATGATAAAAGAGCGATGAATCTGGATGAAGTTATCCTTCGTTAATATATCAAACCACATTTTGAGGGTTCGATTATCATAATAGATGCCATTTGTAGTTACTACTTTTACTTTATGATCTTGGCTTTCGAGAAAAATAATTTGATTTAAAGATATTTTAGTTTTATTGGCTTTATGATTTAGCTGAATAAATTTATCATCTATTTTTAGATCATGATCAATAATTGAATAAAAGACTTTTAAATCTTCTTGATAACTAGTCTTTCTAATAAAATAATACGCTCGAAGATTATAAGAACCATGAATCAAATCATTACATGCCGAAACAAAAATGATATAACAGTTTTCTTGGCTCGCTCTAATTTGTCTTGCCAGATCATATCCATTGATCTCTTTTAAATCGATATCAATAAAATAAAAAAGATATTGTTTGATGTTTATCAAATTTGAAAAATGATCATCAATTATATCTATTTCAACATCTTCATCATAATCACTAAAATGAATTAGTAAATCATCTTTCATCAGTTTTGCGAATTTTGAATCATCATCAATAATTACTAATTTCATTTTAACCCCTCCCTACCATATCTATTCTAACACACTAAATTAGTTTTTTTGATATTTCTTTAATTTATCTGGACATTCAGGTTGATAATGGTTAAATTGAGATGGTGATGCTGCCGCTAAAATTGCAACACAACTTACAACGCTAAATAACACTCTTAATAATTTAGTTTTCATATTATCCTCCTTAATAGATAGCTGAATTTTTACATATCATATAAAATCACGAACCACTTTATCCCATTTTTATTCTTTTTAATTTTATAACTTATGTATTGAAGGGGTTAAAATACTATTATATTTGCTATCTATTCATTGTTTATAATCGCATAAATTGTAATATTTTGTAATTATTTTACTAAAATGCATTTTTACTTCGTAAAAATTACATAATTACGTTATTAGCGTTAAATAATGTTTAACTTAAATTACATAGCAATGAAAAATATTAACCATTTTAATTAATTAAATTATTTAAAAAAGTAATTTTTGTATGTTTTAATGGGTGTTTTTATCAAAATTTGCGAAATTTTAATAATCACGTTATAATATAACAAATAAAAAATATATTGCATACGGGAAGGATTTTTAAAATGATTATATTCTTAGAAGAAATGGTTAAGATTATTATTTTAATCACAATGCTTCAAGTTATTCATTTATTAGATGAAAATAAAAATAAGATAATTGTGGTGGGAATTATTAGTGTTATCATTAACTTTGTCATGGTTTCATTAAAAATAACTGATACCGTAATTGGATATATTCTTTATTATCCAATAAATATTTTAGTTATCACTTTACTTTGTAAAGAATTTCAAAAAGGGATATTTTATGGTATTTGTTATTACTTTATCCAGCCAATTATTAATATTGCAATGTTGTATTTAAATGTGTGCTTAAATATGCAATTTTCACAGTTAGCTAATTATATCACTACTTTATTAAGCGCTGGTGTTCTAGCGGTCGTTCATTACATAAAATTAGTTCGTTTTCGTGGTAATTTAATTGTTTTATATTTAATCAATCTATTTGCTTTATTTATTTCGATGTACTATGGTTATTGTTTAATGACTGATTATTTAATGCTTAGTGAAGTTTATTATTATGGTTTTATCTTTATTGCCGGATGGATTGTTTTAAATAAATTGCTTTGTCGTAAGGAAATTAGTTAGAAAGAAAATGATAAGATTTCAAGAAACCTTATCATTTTTTATTTAATCATCAGTTGAAGTTCGACTACCAATTGTATGCTCTTCAATATTTTCAAAAATTTCTTTAACCGTCATTGGTTTTTGTCCGGTTAATTCTTCAAAATCATTAGTAAAAGTTACCATTTGTCCAAGACGAATAGCACGACCGAAAGTTACCATTCCATCAGAACAGAAAGGGAAATTAGAAGCTGTTTGTGCCCACATTTCCTCAGTTGTTCTAGGCACACCAATTGAATCAAAGAAAGCATACTGCTGTTCATCGTCAATATATTGATATTCTACTTTCTTTCCAGTAACTTTTGAAGCGATTTCAAGATATTGACCAATTGTAAGTAATTCAGGTCCATTTACATCAACGATTCGATCTTGCCAGTCACTCATCGCTGCACACGCTGCTGCCAACGCACAATCATCACGAGAAATAAAAGCCATTTTTCCTTCACCCATATTATTAGCTAAAATACCATTAGTATTTTCAACTGCATTAATGAAGTTTGATACCATTGCTTCGGCATATTGTGAATCGCGTAAGAATAAATAATGAATTGGCTGTTCTTTAATGTATGCTTCAGTATATACATGATCATTTACTTCATAAGTATCAATATCCTTTTCGCCAGCACCAACAATTGAAGTATAAACAACTCGATTAACTTTTGCTTTAACGGCTGCATCAATAGCTGTTTTATGAGCTTTACGACGTTTTGGTCCAACAAAAGGCATTGAGATTAAAATTAATGTATCTACACCTTCAAATGCTTTTTCTAACTGATCAGGCTGATTAAAATCACCTACTCGAGTTTCAATTCCCATTGCCTGATATTTTTCTAATCCTTTAGTAGTTGGAGCAGTAAAAATTAAATCTTCATGTGGATAGCGTTCCAATAAAATCTTAGCACAGCGACTACCAAAATTTCCATCAACACCACTTAATAGTATTTTTTTCATCATCTTTTTCTCCTTTTCTTTAATTATAGTATACACTACTTATAAATTAAAAAAACTCTCGAAAAAGCATGAAAACTCTATAAGTTTTTCTTATAGAGTTTAAAATGATCAATACTATCAGCTATAAACATTTTA
>NZ_JAGHEW010000036.1 GCF_017889095.1 Thomasclavelia sp.
GCACATACTGAAGGGTCTTTGATGATTACAGACAAAACTCATAAAGCATTGTATACTGGTGATACTTTTGGAAGTGGTTTTATTTGGGCACTTTGGGATACAAATAACGGTAACCCTCTAGCTGCTTTAAATGATGGTGTCGCTAAAGCAAGAGCTATTTTAAATGAAAATCCCGATTTAGCTATTTTAGCTGGTCATCGCTGGCAACAATTCTGGGAAAATAATGCACAAAGACCTGGCGAAATGTCAATTCAATATTTCAATGATATGGCTCAAGTTATCAGTGGCCTTTTAGATGGTACAACGATTACTAGTAAATATAATGAAGTTGCTTGGGCTAGTGATGCTATTGAACTTTCAAGCAACGGGGCTAAAGCGAAAATTGATACTTTACCTAAATTTGTCGAAGCCTACAAAGCTTCAGTTAACCAAATGGACGAAGCTTATGTTTATAGTGGTAGTGATAAATTAAGTATCAACTCAATAAATGCAACTGCCGCTCCAACATTCGTTGTTTATCCAGATGGATATTTATCAGATGAAGAAGCACAAAAATATGTAGAAGAATCAGGAATAAAAGAGATTGTTGATCGTTCTGCAAGCAAAGTGTACATAGCTAGACCATCTAATGGAACATCTTTTAATGCAAACGATGTTAGTGGTTTTGAATCTATTGTTACTAAAATTGGTGTTGCTAATAACTTTAAATTAATTGGTATCGGTAATGGTGCTACATTTATCAATCAACATTTGACTGGCTATATGAACTTTGTTTCTGGATTGGCCTTAGTAAATCCTGAAAAAGGTGCTGAAGTTAAAGTATCTGTTCCTACTTATTTAGTAAGTGATAATCAAGATGTTATTAATACTTATGTAACAGCTAATAGTGCTAAAGAAGTAAGTTCAGGATATTATCAAAACCCAGAAAGTCATTATGAAATTGTTGTAGTTAACAATAATACTTCAATAAGTGCTGTTGAAGCTACTAAAGATGCATGGGGAACAGTTTTAGAAAAATTTGGTAGAATCGGTAATTATAGTGAAGTTTATAAAGAAACAGCTACTTGGTATTCTAGACCGTTACTTTCTGGAAATTTAGAAGCTGATCAATCAAGAAAATATCAATATTTCGATTCTATTGATGCCATTGATAATATTGAACGTCATGTAATTACTCAAGATTTAGATAATGATGGTACTAATTCATTATGGTATGAATATATTCCTGAACAAGCTAAAAATGCTGCTGAAGGTAGTGTACCAGTAGTAATTTTATTCCATGGTAATACTAATGATCCAAGAACTCAATATGATACATCAGGATGGGCTCAAATAGCTAGTGAAGAAGGTGTAATTTTGATTTGTCCAGAATGGCAAGGACATACTTATCAAGGATATACTTATGATCCAATGACCGATGACTCAAATGCTACTCCTGACTCTGATGTAATTACTATGTTAAAGATCATTGAAGAAAAATATCCACAAATTGATCAATCAAGAATTTACATTTCAGGATTATCAGCAGGAAGTATGAACACTACTAACGCTGGATTATCAGATGCTAAATATTTTGCAGCCGGAGCTGGACATTCAGGACCATTTGGTGTTAATGATGCCAACAAGGAAGCAGTAGCTGCCAATAAAGATAAATATGATATGCCAATTATTTTCTTCACTGGTGATGGTGATGAGTATTTAAAAGATACATTTGACAATCTTTCTCCTAATAACGGAAGCTTCCAAGTAGCTCAATTATATCAAGAATTTAATGATATGGAAGTTACTAAGTTTGAAAATGTTAAAGAAGAAGATAGTTATCTATATGGTGTTCCTTGGACAACTCGTTATACAATCGAACCAAATGCGGAAAACATCGCAAAAATTGATGTTGGAAGTATCGAAAATGATAAAGGTGTTGAAATTTCAATGGCACGTATCTATGGTTGGGGACATTGGAACTATACTCCAGATGCTCGATTAATGTGGGAATTCATGAGTAAATATGCTCGCGATTTAGAAACTGGTGAATCAATTCGTTTAGATTTACAAGAACCAGATACCCCTACTACTGATGAGCCAACTACAAATAATCCAACTGAAGATAAAAATCAACCTACTGAAAAACCTAGTGTTAGCGAAACTACATCAGTTAAAACTGGTGATCCAACTATGATTGCTCCATTTGCAATTGGTGCATGTTTATCATTAGTTGCTTTAGTAGCAGTTATTAAATTTGCTAAACGTAAAACAGCTAAATAAAATTAAAGAAAGCAAAGGTAGTTAGCCTTTGCTTTTAGTTTCTTCTATAAAGCTGTTCCTTTTTTAGGAATATAATAATTATCCATATTAACATTTTCTAATTTTAGTAAAGCAACTTTTTTATCAATTCCGCCAGCATATCCCGTTAAAGATCCTTGAGATCCAACAACCCGATGACAAGGAACAATAATTGATATTTCATTATGTCCAACAGCACCACCAACTGCCTGAGCTGACATCCTTGATAAGCCTTTACGTTTAGCTAAAATATTAGCTATTTCACCATAAGTCATTGTCTTTCCATAAGGAATTTGATAAAGAATTTCCCATACTTCATTTTGAAAATCAGTACCGGTAAAATGAAGGGGGATTTTAAAATCAGGCTCTTTCCCGCTAAAATAAATATCTAACCACCTTTTAGCATCCTTTAATATTTCAGTTTCTTTTTCCTCATTTTCCTTATCTAAATATAATGCATAATATTTTTGTCCTTCAAACCATAAACCTGTTAATCCTTCATCATCTCCTGCAAGTAAAATTGGTCCTAAAGGAGATTGATATTTACTTGTATACTGCATTTTCTTCCTCCATAATTTTATTTTCAATTGCACCACTTGATACTGCCCAAAAATATATACTTGCAACACTGCAATATGGACTAAATCTTTTTCGATATTTTTCAAATAATTTTTTATCTACTTTTTTATGATGATAAACCATTTTTATTCCTTTTATAATAGCTAGATCTTTATAACTAAATACATTAGGACGTTCTAAACAATGTAATAAGATCATTTCAGCAGTCCAAATACCAATACCTTTAAAAGTACAAAGTTCTTTAATTATTTCTTCATCACTTTTATTTGGATAACTATTTAAATCAACTTCTTTATTTTTTACTTTTTGAGCAAATTCTAAAATATATTCAGCCTTTTTAAAGGTTATCCCAAATGACTGGATTTTATCTTTTCCAGCATTTATCAATATATCAGCGTTTATTTCACCTAATTCATTAACCATTCTATTCCAAATAGTTTGATGAGCTTTAGTTGAAATCTGTTGCCCAACAATGCTATTAACTATTGATGAAAATATATCGTGGTTAACTACTCGATTAGGATGACCAATTTGATCAATTACTCTAGCTAATTTTTTATCTTTACTTTTTAAATATTCGATTTCCTTTTCACCATATTTAAAATACATATCATCACCTTGAAATAAGTTTTTATTTATAAAATTAATTTACTTATATTATATAACAATAATTATTTAAAAATATTAGTATCTTACTTATTTGATAATATTTTTATAAAGATATCACTAAATATAAAAAAGAGAAGAATCAATTATTCAATTCTTCTCTCACTAATACTTATTTTCCTTTATTCATTACTTTATTAAATAATTTTTCTGTTTCTTCAAACTGTTTTAAGATTGCTTCATTACTTGGTTTTTTAACCTTGGTAGCTGTTTTTTCATCAGCTAAAATTTGCAAGTTACGATCAATATTTTTTAATAATACAATAATTTCATCTAATTTTTCTTCCATACTTATCTCCTTTTTTACCAGCTATTACCAATATATTTTTTACCTTCAATTCGATACATATAATCTGTTGTCCACGAAGTATCCGTAGTTATTGGCTGATCCAACCATTGTAATCCAATATTAGGATCATGTTTAATACTAATTCTTGAAGCTAAATAATAATCACCAACTTTTTTGATTCGATAATTAAAATCATTAGTAATTTTTTCACTACCATAGATATCCTGACGATCAAAAACGCTTGCACCAAACTCATTAATATCACCAGAACTAATTACAATCTTTAAAATCTGAGTATCTATTTTTTGAGTTTTGTTATTATCCATAATTGTAAAAGCTTTAGCTACTTCTAAAACAATTTGATTATAATCACTGCTTGTTGCCGGAATTTTGATTACCTGATTATTTGACTCAAAGTTTTCAACCCCAGAAGCAATGATTTCATCCATTAAGCTAATAGCTTCTTTGCATGTTACTGTTGGCTTTTCAATTTTTGTTACTTGCGGAATTGTAATCGGCTGGGATTCTTCTATATTTATTGGTTTTTGATATGTTAATAATTCACTGTTTAATTCATTACCACTAGGATATATAAATTGTAAATATCTTGATTCATTGTCATCACTATCTTTGACAAACTCTAGATAAGCTCTTACACCATTATCAATAAGTTCTAAAATTCGATCATCAATTAATCGATATTGATTAAATTGATTTATTCTATTTTTATAAATTACTTCAATACTATCATTGTTAAAGGTTAATGATACTTGGTTATTTTTATAATTTTGATTTGTATATCTATTTAATAATGGCTTTATTTTTTGTTCATCGATATTTTTAGCGTTTAATGTATATAATTTGATTTCACCATTTTGAATATATTTTAAGATTTTATAATCAGTTATAGTAAAATCAAATTCAAAATCGGAAACATTTTCTATTTGGTAATCTAATTTACCATATTCTTGATAGACATTTTGATAAAGATTTAATTTATTATTACTAATTGTAGCAGCTAACAAATCATTATTTACTTGATATGTTTTTACTTGAAAAGTATAACTTGCTATTACCAAAACAAACAATAATAATGATCCAAGACAAATATAAACTTTTTGATATTTTGTTATTTTTCTTAACAAAAAGATCATTATAATAGGGATAATTATTTTGATAATTCTAAAAATAAAACTAAAATAATCAATAATTTGATAGTTTGCAATTAAATGATTTATTCCCATTATCAACACACCTAAATGATAAAAACAAAATACCAACCATGAAGAAATAGTCATTGTAACTAACCAGACTAAACGATTATTAGAATATCTTTTAGTTATCTCTAAATTATATCTTTGCAGTTTTTCAAGTAATGATTCATCATAATCTAGCTCTAAGTTACCAGCTTTAAACTGTAATTGAATTTTATCATGATCATAATTTACTTTTTTGATGTCACTATATTTAAATAAATCATATCTACTTTTTAATTCTGTTTCTTCTATAATTAAATCATATTCATTGCTTTCTTTTTTTAAAATAACCACAATAAAGATCAAAATCATTAAAAACAACAACATACAAATTAAACTAATTTCAATCGATTGATTTGCAGTTACCATAAAACCAGCAATACAAGCTAACAAAAGAATCCATAAAACTAATAATATTTTAATAACTTTATTACTAAAGTATTTAGCTTTCATTTATATACTCCTAAATCAAATATGGTAAAAAGATTGTTGCCAATCCTAAAAAGAAAAAGAATCCTAATACATCAGTTACTGTAGTTACAAAAACACCACTAGCTAAAGCCGGGTCAACATTAAATTTATCTAAAATAACAGGAATAAAATAACCAGCAATATTAGCTAAGATCATATTTAAAAACATGGCCATTCCGGTTACTAATCCAAATATTGGATTACCCTCAAATAACATTGAACCAATAGCTACTAAAACACCAATAATTACACCACTACATATTCCTACTGCAATTTCTTTTAACATAATTTTAATTGCATTTGATTTAGTCATTTCACCTAACGAAATTCCTCGTACTACAATCGTAAGTGTTTGCGTTCCGGCATTACCGCCCATTCCCGTAACAATAGGCATTACGGTAGCTAGCGTGACAACTTGAGCAATCGTTCCTTCAAAAAAACTAACGACAGCAGCAGCCATGACCGCAGTAAATAAATTGACAATTAACCAGGGAATCCGGCTTTTAAAAGATTCCTGGATAGTAGAATCTAAACGTTCTTCGGAATTTACCCCACCTAATAAGTTAATATCTTCGGTACTCTCTTCTTGAATGATATCAATAATGTCATCAAATTCAATTACTCCCAATAAATGATCTTCTTCATCAACTACTGGCATCATGATAAATCCATATTTTTTAAACTTATAAGCAACTTCTTCCTGATCAACATTATATAAAACCGTTTTAACATTTGGATTAGTAATATCAAGCATCTTAGTATCAAAACTGCTACTAACAATATCTCTTAAAGATACTACCCCTTTTAAAACATTATCTAAATCAACAACATATAAATAATAAGTTGTATCCTCTTCAGTATTTTCTTGTAAATACCGTAATGTTTTTTCTACTGTATTTCCCGCACGAATACTAATGTATTCTGTCGTCATGATTCCCCCAGCCGTATCGGGGTCAAAAGTTAATAACCTCTCTACATCTTCTTTATCATCTTGATCCATCTTATTTAAAATATCTTGTTTTTCATCTTCTTCCAACTCACCTACTAAGTCAGTAATTTCATCTTTTGACATTTCATCTAAGATTTCACGTTGTTTAACATCAGAAAATAACTTTAATAATTCGTATTGTTGTTCTTCATCGTCCTCTTCTTCAATGATATTAGCAACAATATCATTTGGCAAACGATCCATTAATTCTTTAATACTATCTTCATCTTCATGGAGAATATCTAAAATATCTGCAGGATGAATATTCGTAATGACTTTTTTTATTTCTTGAGGATCTTTACCTAATAAAATCTTTTTTAATTCATCACGTGTAATAGTATCTAACATGTATCTAAGCTCCTTTCCTTATTTAAACACAAAAACATTTTACCACATTTATACTACTTAAAAACCCTTTTATTTAAAATAAATTTTATTAATTAGTATCATTTATCTTATTTTTCTTAACGATCGTCAGCCATATTATTTCCAGGGAAATTTTAATCTTCTTATCTATTTTAAATATTTTGTAGTAAATCTACCAATATGATAAAATAAATTTAATAGAGTGGTGATTATAATGTCTGATGCAGAGAAAAGAAGATTTAAAAAATTTTTACATTATATGTTATATTTTGTCTTTATGGGAATTGATATGTCTTTAAAAATAAATTATTCATTTTTAGTGCTATATATATTTATTAGTTATCAATTAAAAGAAAAGCAAAAACTTAAAGATATGCCACTAATATATTATTTATTAGGATTTATTGTTTTACCAGTTATGTTAAAAATAATATTTAATTTAATCCATAACTAATTTCATCAAAAAAAGCGATA
>NZ_JAGHEW010000407.1 GCF_017889095.1 Thomasclavelia sp.
AGCTTTACTAGGTGCTTCTTCAATCATCATTTGATTTCTTCGCTGAATTGAACAATCACGTTCACCTAAATGAATGACATTACCATAATTATCAGCTAAAATTTGGAATTCAATATGTTTTGGATTTAAGATCAATTTTTCTAAATACATATCATCATCGCCAAAACAAGCTTTAGCTTCCGCTTTGGCGGTTAAATACGCATCTTCAAACTCTTCTTCACTAAAAGCTTTACGCATTCCACGACCACCGCCACCAGCTGATGCTTTAATTAAAACGGGATAACCAATTCGATTAGCACAAGCTTTAGCTTCTTCAACCGTATTAACACTGCCATCACTACCAGGAACAACCGGAACCCCAGCATCAATCATTTTTTGACGGGCCATACTTTTATTTCCCATCATATCAATAACATCACCACTAGGACCAATAAATGTCATTCCACATTCTTCAACTAATCTGGCAAAAGTTGAATTTTCTGATAAAAATCCAAAGCCTGGATGAATTGCATCACAACCTAAAGCGGTAGCAGCACTTAAAATATTTTTCATATTTAAATAACTATCAGCCGCTTTAGCTGGTCCAATACATACAGCATAATCAGCTAATTGAACATGTAATGAAGTACTATCAACATTTGAATATACGGCAACAGCTTCAATGCCTAATTCTTGACAAGTACGAATAATTCGCACAGCTATTTCGCCACGATTTGCAATTAAAATTCTTTTAAACATCACTAATTACCTTCAATTAACATTAATACTTGATCAAATTCAACTAAATCTTCACTACTTGCCATAATTGCAGTAACAGTACCATCAATTGGTGCTTTAATTTCATTCATTACTTTCATCGCTTCAACAATACATAAAACTTGTCCCGCTTTTACTTTGCTGCCAACTTCTACATACGGTTTTGCAGTTGGTGAACTAGCTGCATAGAATACCCCAACGATTGGTGATTTAACTGGTGTACCACTTACTTCTGGTTCTTTAGTTTCAGCTTCTTTACTTGCTTCAACAACAGGAGCAGGCATTGGAGCAGCTACTGGCTGCATTGGTGCTGGAGCACTGACTACATTAACTGGAGCTGGTGGTGCTTTTTCTAATTCTAATTTTATATCTTCAATTTCTACTTTCATTTTAAAAACTTCAGCGTTTTCAAATTCAGCAATTAACTGTTTTACTAAATCGATTTTCATAAAATCCTCCTTTATTTTGAATATCAAAGTAATTTTTCAAAAAAATTATTACCCAGTTTCTCTGGGTAATAATATTAATCGTTTGTTTCTTAAGAATTTGCTTCGATATAATCAACAATATCCTGAACAGTTTTCATTTCTGTAGCTTTTTCATCAGGAATTTCAACATCAAATTCTTCTTCAACTGCCATAATTAATTCAACAGCATCTAAAGAATCAGCTTCTAAATCCTCTTTTAAGCTAGCTTCTAAAGTTACTTTATCTTCATCACAACTTAAAGAATCTACGATAATTTCTTTTACTTTTTCAAATACCACGTTATATTTCCTCCTCGTGTTTATTACGCCCCCATTATATTAGAAATATAAATATTTGTAAATAGTTTGATGTTCAAAATTTTTATCAAAAAATGAAAAAAACGCTAAACCACTAGTAAAATCAAGTGTTTTAGCGATAAATTTTTTCACTTATTTATTTTCAAAAACCATATTTTTCCCCAAATATTCATCATTTTTCGACAATTTAACAAAGTTAAACAACTAATTCTTCAGGACTGTTAAAGACCATTTTAGCCATCTTTCCATCAACCTTGAAACCATTCCAAGTTACTAAACCAAAAGTCACATTAGCTATGTTAGCACATTCAATGTCTAACTTACTATCGTATCATTACAGCTTATGATTGCGGTTTTGATAATCCTAGTTATTTTTCCATACAATTTAAAAAGATTACTAACATGACTCCAAGAGCATATCGTAATCTTCATTATATTACATAAAAGAATTTCCTTTATTTGTTTATCAAAAAATCCAAACTATATAATTATTGTTTTAATTAACGGATAATATTTCAAGTCAGTTTCAAAACGATCAATCAATCATCAAATAAAACACCAGTTCCTAATTTCTATGATCAACCGTTTGACTATCAATAAAACTGTATTAAATTTCTCTCTTAATTATAGGCGGAAAATTACACATTCTAAAAAAATATAGATGTCTTTTTATACTGAATTTAGCCAATAAAAAGGTGTCAATCTTTTTATTGACACCTTATATCATTAATAAAATTATCTTTAAATTATATTAAGCAAACAATTGAAGTAACCATTTGAAAAACGCTGGAAATACAGAATAATCAAAATCATTTGAC
>NZ_JAGHEW010000037.1 GCF_017889095.1 Thomasclavelia sp.
CCAACTTTTTCTCTAATAGCTTTAACTTGTTCTTCAACAAATGAATCCATACGCCAATCACCAGAACAATTACATACATCCATTACGAAATTAGATAAAATATTTTTACCATATTCAGTATGTAATACTTCAGGATGGAATTGAATTGCATATAGTTTTTGCACTTCATTTTCACATGAAGCTACTGGACAATCTTTAGTATAAGATGTAATTTCAAAACCTGGAGCGATCTTAGAAATATAATCAAAATGACTCATCCAACAAATGCTTTCTTTTGGTACACCCTTAAATAACTTAGAATCTTCTTTATTAATAATCAAATTAGATTTTCCGTATTCTCTAACATCAGCGCGTTCTACTTTACCACCTAAAACATGCTGCATTAATTGAGCCCCATAGCATAATCCAAGTACAGGAATTCCTAATTCAAATAATTCTTTTTGATAAGTTGGTGAATCTTCTAAATAACAGCTATTAGGTCCACCAGTTAAAATAATTCCTTTAGGATTCATTTCTTTAATTTTTTCTAAATCGGTTTTATATGAATAAATCTCACAATAAACATTACATTCACGAACGCGTCTAGCTACTAACTGATTATATTGACCACCAAAGTCAATAACAATAACTAACTCTCTTTTCACGCTTTTCCTCCTTAAAATTCAATATCTTTTAATACTACTGTTTGATTACGATCAGGTCCCACACTAAACATTACAATTGGACAATGAATCAATTCTTCAATTCTTCTTATATATTTTTGACAATTCACAGGTAATTCTTCAAAAGATTTTACATTAGTAATATCTTCCTTCCATCCTGGCATTTCTTCATAGATTGGTTCTACTTCTTCAATTCCTTTAATTGTTGATGGTAAACCATGAATAACTTTACCTTTATATTTATAAGCAGTACAAATCTTTAATGTTTCAAAACCGCTTAATACATCCAATAACATTAAACTAATTCCAGTTAAAGATGACATTCTTCTTGACTGATTAACAACAACCGCATCAAACCATCCGGTTCTTCTTGCTCTTTGGGTAACTGTACCATATTCATGTCCTCTTTGACGAATTAATTCACCAGTTTCATCATTTAATTCAGTTGGAAATGGTCCAGCTCCCACTCTAGTAGTATAAGCTTTAATAATTCCAATTGCTTCTTTAATATATAAAGGACCAACTCCAGTTCCTTCACTAACTCCATTAGCTCCTGGATGTGAACTTGTTACAAATGGATAAGTACCATAATCAATGTCCAACATTGCTCCTTGAGCCCCTTCAAATAAAACCTTTTTATCAGCTTGTAAATATTCATCTAGTAACATTCCTGTATCACAAACTAATGGTTTGATCTCTTTAGCATATTCTTTATATTCATTATAAATGCTTTCAACCGTAAATTTACCTTCTAATTCTGGATATTCCATTAATTTCATTGGGAAAGTTTCTTTTAAACGTTCTAAGAACAATTCTTCATCAACGAATTCACCCATACGAATTCCAATTCGACTATATTTATCTGTATAACAAGGACCAATTCCTTTTTTAGTTGTCCCAATACTATTAGCCCCTTTACGACTTTCTTGAATCGCATCGATTTCTAAATGATATGGTAAGATCACATGACAGCGATCACTAACTTTAATTTTGCTAGTATCAATTCCAGCTTCATTTAAATATTTAACTTCTTCTAAAAAAGCCTTAGGATTAACTACCATTCCATTAGCCATAACTACTTCATGACCACTAAAAATACCAGAAGGAATTAATTTTAACGCAAATTTCTTTCCATCATAAACAATTGTGTGTCCCGCATTATTTCCACCTGCATAACGAACTACGACATCAGCTTTTTGGGCAAGATAATCAGTTACTTTTCCTTTACCTTCATCGCCCCACATACTTCCAACTACGACTACTCCAGCCATTTAATTCACACCTTTCTTATTTACTCTTACATTATATACAATTACTCACTAAAATGCATTAAAAATTATGTAATAAAATAAGAGTTTGACTAAATTACAAAATAATTATAATATAGAAATAGATATAAGTAAAATTAATAAATTACATTTTTGATATAAGGAACGCTAATATGAATATTAAATTAGAACAATACAAGATTTTTAATGAAGCTGCCAATACCCTTTCATTTTCAATTGCAGCTAGAAATTTATTTATTTCCCAATCTGCCATCTCGCAGGCAATCAGCAATATTGAAAAACAGTTAAATACCCAATTATTCATTCGTCATTCTAAAGGCGTCAGTTTAACTAAAGAAGGTAAACTTTTGCACCAGCAAATCGATCAGGCTTTAGCTTTGATCACCGGGGTTGAAAATCAGTTATCTAACTACCATGAATTAAAAGACGGTCAATTAGTCATTGGTGCCGGGGATACTTTTAGTGAATACTTTTTAACAAATTATATCATGCAATTCAAACAGCTCTACCCTGGTGTCAAGATCAAAGTAATCAATCGTACCAGTTTGGAAACTAGAGAATTATTAAAAAGTGATCAAATTGATATCGGTTTTTTAAATTTGCCGATCAAAGATGACTCTTTAGTTATCAAAGAATGTTTTCAGGTCCAGGATATTTTTGTCAGCCAACAAGAAGATAACCATATCTATTCATTTGATGAACTTGTTAAACAGCCCCTTATCCTCTTAGAAAAATCATCAAATACTAGAAATAGGATCGATAACTATTTTGCTAAAAAAGGCTTATTATTAAACCCTTCAATTGAACTAGGTGCTCATAATTTATTGTTGGATTTTGCTAAAGCGGGTCTAGGAATCTCTTGTGTTATCAAAGAATTTTCTCAAGATTATTTAAATAAACGAATATTACATGAAATTAAAACCATTGAACCATTACCAAAACGCAGCATTGGCTATGCGTATCCGAAAAGACGAACTCAATCTGTAGCCACTAATAAATTTATTGAATTGATTTCTAAAGCATTACCATAAATAAGATAAATTTAAGATCTTAAGGCTCTATTGTTTGCTTTAAAAATAACGTTGTATTATAATTTAAATAGATATAAAAAAGGAGAACAATATGGAAATTACAAAGGATATTCGTTATGTAGGTGTAAACGACCATCAAGTCGATTTATTTGAAGGACAATATGTTGTTCCTAATGGAATGGCATATAATTCTTATGTTATCATGGATGAAAAAATCGCAGTTATGGATACTGTTGATATTCATTTTACTCATGAATGGCTAGATAATTTAGAAGATGTTTTACAAGATCGCAAACCTGATTATTTAATCATTCAGCACATGGAACCTGATCATTCAGCTAATATTTTAAATTTCATGAAAATTTATCCTGAAACAACAATTGTTGCTAATACGAAAACATTTATGATGATGGATCAGTTCTTTGATCTTGATGCTTCAATTAAACGCTTAGTAGTTAAAAATGGAGAAAGTTTATCACTAGGAAGTCATACTTTAACATTCGTTTTTGCCCCAATGGTTCACTGGCCAGAAGTTATGGTAACTTATGATGCTAAAGACAAAGTATTATTTTCAGCTGATGGTTTTGGTAAATTTGGTGCTAATGATGTTGAAGAAGATTGGGCCTGTGAAGCGCGCCGTTATTATATTGGTATCGTTGGAAAATATGGAGCCCAGGTTCAGGCATTGCTTAAAAAAGCCGCAAATTTAGATATTGAAATTATTTGTCCATTACATGGACCAGTATTAACTGAAAATTTAGGATATTACATCAATTTATATGACATCTGGTCATCTTATCGAATTGAAAGCGAAGGAGTAGTAATTGCCTATACTTCAGTCTATGGTAATACTAAAAAAGCTGTTGAACTTTTAGCAAACAAATTAACTGAAAAAGGTTGTCCAAAAGTTTCAGTATTTGATTTAGCTCGCGATGATATGGCGGAAGCTGTTGAAGATGCTTTCCGCTATGGTAAATTAGTTTTAGCTACAACTACTTATAATGCTGATGTATTCCCTTTTATGAAAGAATATATTCATCATTTAACCGAAAGAAATTTCCAAAATCGGACAGTAGCTTTAATTGAAAACGGATCATGGGCACCACTTGCCACTAAAGTAATGAAAGAAATGTTAGCTGGAAGTAAAAATATTACTTTTACCGATACTACAGTTACAATTAAATCAGCTTTAAAAAATGATACGATCGAAGCAATTGATAATTTAGCTAATGAATTATGTCGTGATTATATTGCTCAATCTAGTGATAAAGCCAACAAACATGATATGAGTGCTTTATTTAAAATTGGTTATGGTTTATATGTTGTTACTAGCAACGATGGTAAAAAAGATAATGGCTTGATTGTTAATACGGTTACCCAGGTTAGTGATTCACCTAATCGCATTGCCGTAAATATCAACAAACAAAACTATTCTCATCATGTTATTAAGCAAACTGGTAAATTGAATGTTAACTGTTTATCAGTTGAAGCCCCATTTAGTATTTTTGAAAAATTTGGTTTCCAAAGTGGTCGAACAGTTGATAAATTCAGTGATTTCAAACCACTTTACTCTGATAACGGGTTACCATTTTTACCACGTTATATCAACGCCTTCATTTCATTAGAAGTTGAAAGCTATGTTGATCTAGGATCTCATGGAATGTTTATTTGTAAAGTAACTGAAGCAAGAGTAATGTCTGATAAAGAAACGATGACTTATACATATTATCAAGATCATGTTAAACCAAAACCAAATACTGAAGGTAAAAAAGGATTTGTATGTAAGATCTGTGGTTATATTTATGAAGGTGATACTTTACCTGATGACTACATCTGTCCTTTATGTAAACATGGTGTTGCTGATTTTGAACCAATTGAAAACTAAAATAAGGAGCCAAATCGGCTCCTTTTAAGCATTTAGATTACAAGTTAAAAAACGATAAATTCGTTCCACTATTTTCGATTCTAATTTATTATAAGATAAAGTTGGATCTTTTAATAATGGTACTTTAAAAGTTTCTTCGCGTTTTAAATAACTAATCTTTACTTTAATAATTGCTCCTAAAGGATGTTTGATACAATCAATAAAAATATCCATATTATCCGCAGTTGCATTTTGTCCTAATGAAAACTCATTACGCAATTTAAAATCATCACAATCATAATAAATAAAATAAGTAGGCATGATCTTAGCTAGCGCTGCTTTTAAATTCTTTTCCTTAATAATAAAACTATGCAAGTAATTTTCAATTTCCTTTTTTACTGGTGCCATTTTTATATCAGCCTGATCCTGACTGGTAGCTTTACAGCCAAGTCGAATTCTAACCGTTTCTTCAGAAGCATAAAGTGCAATACTAACATCGCTTTGATGATCAATCAAATCAGCTAAAATTTCATCAACCTTACTTTCCCCAATTCCCATTGTTAAAAAATCATAAGTATAAATTATATCCTGTTTAAACTTACTTAAATAATCTTTTAAAACATGATCGACGACATATTTCATCTCCTTAGGGGGACCAGGTAAATTGATGATCATTTTTTCATCCTTGCTCATGACACAGCCATTAGCCGTTCCCACTTCATTTTCTAAAACATAACAGTTTTCAGGAAAATACGCCTGCTTAAAATTATTATCCGGAATTTCATCATTCCCAGTAACAAAACGGCATTTTTCATCAACTTTTTTAGCTTCTTCAGGTAAATAAACTAGCTCCAAACCTAAATATTCCGCCGATAATTCTTTAGTTAGATCATCCTGGGTTGGTCCTAGACCGCCAGTTGTAATGACACAATTTGCACCTCTTTTAAAAGCAATATCTAAACATTCTTTAAAACGATCGTGATTATCACCAACCGTAGTTTGAAAATAAACATTAAATCCCAGTTCTTTACACATTTTTTGCAGATAAGTTGCATTAGTATTGACGATTTCGCCTAACAACAATTCAGTTCCCACATTAATTATTTCAACATTCATTTACTAAACCTCCTAGTAACTAACTCTATTATAAATCTTTTTTAAACGCTTTTCATCACTAAAATAAAAAAGACTGCCACCAGTCTTTTTTACTCTTATTGAATTTTTGACAATCCATAAACAATAATACCGCCAAAAATAACGGCTGCTAAAGAAGTTGCAATCAATCCTAAATCATAGCTTACATCAAAAGGAATTAATACTAATGATGAAGCAACGATCAAACCTAAGATCAAGCTTAAAAAACCTGCTTTGTGAGTTCTTGTAAAATACTGACACAATTTAGCACTAATTACAATTCCAATTGCAATTCCAATTGCCATAAAACCAAGTGGCATAATTACATCTAAACTAAAACTAGTAACATTAGCTAAATATGATTTAAATAAATAATATTCACCTAAAATTAATAACACCATGCTGCCACTAACACCTGGCATAATCATTGTAGCCCCACTAACAGCTCCAATAATCACCATTTTTATAAATAAGCCACTGCTTAAAGCTGGAAAATCAGGATTAACGACTGTTTTTCCTTCACCAGGATTTAAATATTCTAACCCAAAGATAATGGCTAGACCAACTACAAATGGAATGATGGCTAGACGTTCACCTTTCATTTCTCCTTTTACAAATAAAGGAATACTAAAGGCGATTAAACCAATGAACCAGTAAATTGTCTGAGTTGGATAATATTCAAACAATACCTCTAAGATTTTAGCAAAACCAATAATTCCAATTGCCGCTCCCACTAATACCTGAAAAATAAAAATAATATCATCTTTACGATTAGGATTTTCTTTTTTAAATATACCGCTGATAGCATCCATCATCCGATTAAAGATTCCAAGAATTACCATCATCGTTCCCCCGCTAACACCAGGGATTACATTAGCAATACCAATTGCAATACCACCAATAATATTTTTTAACATTCTACATTATCTCCTTTACAGTTGCCCCTCTATTATAATCAAATATTACCATTATCACAAGTATATTTTTAATTAACGATCTTTAAAATGTTTTTTCAGATACTCGATCTGTGCTAACCGTTTGATTACTTTAGCTTCAGTTCCCTGATTAGTCGGATAATAATAACGACGATCTTTAAGATTATCGGGTAAACATTGCATATCAGTAATTTTATTTTCATAGTCATGAGCATACTGATAGCCTTTACCATAATCAAGTTCTTGCATTAACTTAGTTGGTGCATTACGAATATGTAAAGGAACTGGATCAGCAATAGTATTTAAAGCATCATGTCGCGCTTTTTGATAAGCCACGTATAATGAATTCGATTTAGGTGCTAATGCCAAATAAGTAACACAATGAGCTAAATTGACATTGCATTCAGGCATTCCAATATAATGACAAGCCTGATAAGTCGCTACGGCAATTTCTAAAGCCCGACTATCAGCCATCCCAATATCTTCAGAGGCAAATCTAATTAATCTTCGCGCTACATATAATGGATCTTCCCCAGCTTCAATCATTCTTGCCATCCAATAAATAGATGCATCAACATCGCTATTACGCATTGATTTATGTAAAGCACTAATAATATTATAATGCTCTTCACCTTTTTTATCATACAACAATGATTTTTGATTAATACATTGTTCAATAATTTCTTTATTAATAATAACTTGATCATCTACAAAGGAACCATTAAACACTGCCATTTCTAAAGTATTTAATGCAACTCTGGCATCTCCATTAGAAAAACCGGCGATCATATATAATAAACCATCATCAATTTTGATCTTTAAATTCTCAAATCCTTTAGGACTAGTAAGCGCATATTTTAATAATTTAACTAAATCTTCATTAGTTAAAGCTTTTAAAACAAAAACCTTACATCTTGAAAGTAACGCTGAATTTACTTCAAAAGAAGGATTTTCCGTTGTTGCCCCAATTAAAATAATACTGCCTTTTTCAACATACGGTAAAAAAGCATCCTGCTGAGCTTTGTTGAAACGATGAATTTCGTCAACAAAAACAATCGTCTTTTTATCACTTTCTTGTAATTCCTGAGCTTTTTTCATAACTGCGCGAA
>NZ_JAGHEW010000288.1 GCF_017889095.1 Thomasclavelia sp.
CAATACTTTCAATATTTAATACCTTAGCACAGCGCTTACAAAGTGCCGTTGTCGAAGCAATATCCGACCAGGTTAAAGCTTTATTAGTTTCTTTATCATAAGCAACAATGATCGTACTAATTTCCCCGGCAAAAAGATTTTTACCATGATGAATTTGTTTGTTTTTTATGATCGTACCACCAATACCGGTTCCTAAAACTACCACGATAGCATCCTGATTATCTTTAGCATTACCGATCCACGTTTCCGCTAAACCGGCACATTTAGCATCATTTTCTACTGTTACTTTAAGATTATCACAAGCTTTCGATATTTCCTCAGTCAAACAAACTCCTTGTAAATAAGGATGAGCGACAATTATCTTAATGATTCCGGCTTTAGCATCGATAACTCCTGGTGATGAAAATGCAATTCCTTTAACCTTCCCTTGATAATTTAAATAAATTTCTTTAATCTTAGCTACAAACATTTCTAAACTAGTAATTTCTTGAGCCGAGAAATTAAACTTTTTGATGATCTCACCAGTTTCTTCCATTAAACCGTATTTGATCACTGTACCTCCAATATCAAAGACTAAATACATACTCATATCCTCCTTATTAATATCATAACATAAATACAAACAAAAACTAATATTTTATCAAAACAACAATAAAATATAAATCTTCGTCATATTTCCCAGGAAATAATAATTAAAGTGATGATTTTACTATCAAAAGATGAATAATAATGTTAAAATAAAGATAACAAAAGATTAAGTTTCAATAAAATTTGGGATGAAATAAAAATAAAGGAGGAAAAACCCATGGACCAATTAAAAAAAGAAATCGAAGCTGCAAAAAATGGAGAAAGTAAACTAATCTTGATCATCGGTGAACCCGGAAGCGGTAAATCAAAAGTAATTCATGAATACAGTAATGAAACTGGTATTCCAATCTTGAATTTTGATCAAATCTTCGGTACTAATTCTAATGATATCGAAAATATCATGAATGACTTTTTAAAGAACTATGATAAAGATATTTTACTAATTGATAATAAACGTGTACTTTATGCTAAAGACTCAAAAATTGATATGCTTTCATTTTTAAAAGAATTAGCCAATAAAACAATTGTCGTAGCGACATGGAATGGTATGATTGAAGATAATAAATTAATTCATATTCGTTCTAAATTACCAGCTAACTTAGAATATTCATTAGATGGTGAAAATATTAAATTTATTCAAAAATAGTGATAGCTTAGCTACCACTATTTTTTCATTTCTTTAATTACTTTTTGGCGAGTAAATTCTTCACGCTCTTTTTCCTCTAACGCTTCTGAAATGACCTTAACATTTTCCTCAAAACGAGGAATGGAAATATTCTTTAAAGCATTAGCTCTTTTTTGTGTTTTTCTAATTGTATTAGCTAAACGGTAAACACTGTTTTCAACTTCCGCTAATAATACAGTTAACTGTTTAACTTTATAAAAACAATTATACGCATAATCAACTTTTGAATTTGATCTTTCAATATCATAAGTCATTTTTAAAGGCTGTTTATTGTAAGAAATCTTCGGAATCTCTACTCCCATGACACTACGATAAGCAATTGAGATTCCATAATCTTCAGGAATCCCATTAACAATATTACTAATCAGCCCCATGGAAATATTAGCTTCCTGCAAAGCATCATAGGCTTCTTGATAAGAGGAAGTAATTTGCTCCCGAATAATTTTAACGTCATCTAATAATGACATCATTTCTTTAATTAAAACATTTCGTTTTTGATCCATTAAACTATAACCAAGGTTAGCTAACTGCAATGATTTTTTCATTGCAATTAGGTTACCTTTAGTTGGAACTACTTTAAGAGCCATAATTATTCACCTTCTCTTTGTAATTCTTTAATGATCATCTTTTCCTTAATATTGAAACGTTGAATAGCTTTTTCATGATTATAATGTTCATCTAGTAAAGCATTATCCAAACGATCTAAAGCTTCTTTTGGTAAAACAGATACTAGATCCCATCCTAAATCTAATGTTTCTTCGATTGAACGGTTCGTGTTAAATCCTTGGTTAATGAAATATTCTTCAAATAAATTACCAAAAGTAATATATTTTTTATCTAAATCTGATAACTCATCTTCACCAATAACTGATGTCAATGAACGAACATCCTGAACATGGGCATAGCAGGCAAATAACTGATTGGCAATATCCTGGTGATCTGCTCTTGTATAACCTTCACCAATTCCATCTTTCATCAAACGACTAAGTGATGGTAATACGCCAACTGGCGGATAGATACCAGCTGAATTTAAATCAACATCCAAAGTGATTTGCCCTTCCGTAATATATCCAGTTAAGTCAGGAACCGGATGGGTAATATCATTATTTGGCATCGTTAAAATTGGAATTTGGGTTACCGAACCTTTGGCATCTTTAATAATTCCCGCTCTTTCATATAATGAAGCTAAGTCAGAATATAAATATCCTGGATATCCTTTACGAGCTGGAATTTCTCCTTTACTAGAAGAGAATTCACGAACCGCTTCACAATATGAAGTAACATCACTATAAATTACTAATACATGCATATCTTGTTTAAACGCTAAATATTCAGCAGCTGTTAAAGCACAACGTGGTGTTAAAGTACGTTCGATAATTGGATCGTTTGATAAGTTTAAAAACATAACTACTCGATCCATTACCCCAGCTTCTTTAAAACTACGTTTGAAATATTCAGCAACGTCATTAGTTACCCCCATCGCGGCAAAGACAACTGCAAAACCTTCACCAGATTCATCAGCGATTTTTGCCTGTTTAACGATTTGTACTGCTAAACGGTCATGAGGTAAACCTGATACTGAGAAAATTGGCAACTTTTGCCCACGAATTAAAGTCGCTAGACAGTCAATTGAAGAAATTCCCGTATTGATATAGTTACGCGGATAAACACGAGAAACGGGATTTAATGGTAAACCATTAATATCCATTTCTTCTTCAGCATAAATTTCTCCAAGTCCATCAATTGGACGACCAGCACCACTAAAAATTCTTCCTAAAATTTCTTTAGACACTGGCAGTTCCATTGGTTTTCCTAGTAATCTTGTTTTGGTATTTTCTAGTGATAAACCGTTAGTTCCCTCAAATACTTGAACAACGACTTTTTCACCTTCAATTTGAACAATTCGACCAGATCGAGTTGTTCCATCATTAATTTGTATCTCTACCATTTCATCGTATGAAGCACCTTTAACGTGGTCTAAAACGACTAATGGTCCATTGATTTCATTTAAACCTACATATTGTAGTGACATAATCATTTTCCTCCTAC
>NZ_JAGHEW010000289.1 GCF_017889095.1 Thomasclavelia sp.
ATAGCGTAGGGATAATTATTATCTCCAATAACAGCCAAGACTCCTCTTCGACTTTGATGCAAAAGTTTCTTTGCTTCTTCAATCTTTATTTCATTTATCTTTTTTCTAACTGGTCTAAACACGATATTCTTTCAACCTTTCTTCTTTAAATTATAATTTATTTTTCTTTTTTACTTATGAATAAACAGCTAATCGCTACAAATAAGCCAATTAAAATCCAAGGCAATGCTGCTTCCATAAAATCACTAACCATACTTTAATTCTCCTAATTTAATTTTTCATCTATTATTTTATCCGTTTGCTATTTTTTCTACTGTTTCTAGATGTTTCATTATCTGCATCTCACGATCTTTTAAAGCATCATTTAAAGTTACATCACCATAAACATCTAATACCTGATTAACTGTCCAACTATCACCAATTGCTTCCATTTTTTTAATAAATTTGTACGTTTCGTTTTTATTCATTACTATTTTCCTCCTTGTAAGTTTGTTATCAATTATTAATATGCTTTAACCACTTAATATTATATCATTGTTCAAATCTTATTTATAGTTAATTACTTTTTTCGTAAAACAAAAAAAGATATTTCAATTAAATGAAAATATCTTTTTATGCCTTTTTTATTTAAATAATTTTTGTGGATAAACACCGTCACTGATTAATTTTTGAATACTATTTACTACTACTTCCTTGTCTTCTTGATAAGTTACTCCAAACCAATTATCATGTGATTTCAATACTTTAACATCAACAATTCCATTTTCTAATAAGTTTCCAATAATTGTTGGTAATAAATATTCTTGTTTTAGATCATCATCAGCTAATGACGCTAAGAATGTATCAAATTCTTGTTGTAAAATTGTAAAAATTTCTGGCTGTAATGCCCACATATTCATAGAAACAGGTACATCTAAATCAATTTTAGTAATTTGATCACCATCTTTTACAAACGCAAAATCAGTTCCTTTTTCAATATTATGAGTTTCTTTGATATCCTTTAAATAGCCGTCATCACCAACTTTACAAATACCACGAGTAACTCCGCCGTTATCACTTAAAGTATTTTTTAAGACAAAGCTAACCATTGCTACTGGCATTTTGTTATTAGAATTATTTTTTGCAGTTAAATACTGATAAGCAACCTGATAAGCTTCTTTACCATAATAATCATCAGCATTAATTACTAAAAACGGTTCATTAATAACATCTTTGCAACATAAAATTGCTTGCCCTGTTCCCCAAGGCTTAGTTCTTTTTGCAAACTTTTGTTGATATTCTTCAGGAATATTATCTAATTCCTGGAATGCGTATTCTACATCAATTACTTGTTTAATTCTTGAACCAATAACTTTATCAAATTCAGCCTCTAGATCTTTTCTGATTACAAAAACAACTTTATTAAAGCCAGCCTCTTTGGCATCATAAATTGAATAATCCATGATAATCTCACCATTAGGACCAACTGGTGCTAATTGCTTAATTCCACCACCAAAACGACTTCCAATTCCAGCAGCCATGATAACTAATGTAACATTTTCCATAATTCTCCCACCTTTTTTAATTTACCAACTTCTATAATAACTTAAAGTAACACTAATTACCAGTATATGACAAAAAAATTTAGCTATAATAAAATAAATTCATAAAAATAATTATATTTAAGATTTAAACAGTAGTATTTATGATTTTATTTTGTTAAAATAGCCATCGGAGGCATTTATGAAAAATTTATTATCACGAAAAAATTTCAAGATTGGATTTATTATTTATGTCTTTACCAATACTCTAGCTTTAGGATATTTAGGTATTTCAATAAATCCGTTAAGTTATTTTATTTTAATTTGGGCAATTGGTATTATTATCTATGATTTATATAAACGTCAAATTGATTTTAAAAATTATCAGTTTTTATTACTGGTAAGTTATGGCTTGATATTATTATTAGCAACCATTATAAATGACTTTAGTAGTCAAAAATCGTATCTAATGGCATTATTACAATTAGTCATTTTTGTATTAATTTATGGTAATCGAAAAGATTTTAAGCTATCTAATATTAAAGAAGAATTGCAAGTTATTATTCCTTTAACAAATATTTTAGTTAATCTTGCATGCAGTATATCAATAATCATGTATTTAACAAAATTTTCTGATCGCAATAATGGCTGGCCTATCGGAATGGTTGAAGATCGTTTATTTGGAGTATTTTTTAATTGTAACCCTGCGTCATTTTTAGCTATTAGCGTGATTATATTAGCTTTAATTGCAATAAAAAATAATACGAAACATCGTAAGCTATATATTTATAATATTGTTGTTTTAACAACCTATATTATCTTGACTAAATGTCGCAGTGCTTTGATCATTTTAGCGATCATCATTGCAGCTTTATGCTATGCATATTTTATTAGAAGTAAAAATTATTCAAGATTAAAGCGCTTTTTAATTACCAGTTTAATTTGTATTTCAATCTTTTTGAGTAGTATTTTAGTCACTAATCAGCTCTCTAAAATTTTTAATGGTAAAGCTCAAACTAGCCGTTTTCAAATAGAACAAGTTATTGAAGCAATGAATCTATTTTTTAATGGCAATATTGATCCTGCTTTGCAGTTAATTGACCGTGTTTCTAGCGGTAGAATCGAGCTATTAGCTACTTCATATCACATTTGGCAAACTAGTCCAGTTATTGGCGTTGGGGCTGATAATTTTCAGACCATTGGAATTCATTTAAACTCTGGATCAGTAGTCCAGCAAATTCAAGTTGTACATAGTCATAATTTGTTTATTGAAACAGTTGTTACTACGGGAATAATTGGAGCTGCAATTTTTATCTTATTTTTGCTAAGTACAATTAAAACATTATTAAAATTGTTTAATACCAATAATTTTAAGCACTATTTAATGATCATGTTATTTACTTTGATTGTAGTAAGTGAATTTATTGGCAGTCAATTTGATTATGGGGTATTTTATACTTATTGTCTTTCAGCTACGTTAGCCTGGTTATTTTTAGGCTATTTGCAGCAAATTGAAAAAAGTGTTTGCATAAAGTAATGCCGACACTTTTTTCATTATAATTTGTTTTCTTGTTTATTTAAATAAACTTGTTCTCCCCACTTACCTAATGATTTTAAAGCCGGTGTTAAACTTTTACCGATATCAGATAACGAATACTCGACATGAGGCGGTATTTGATCAAACTCTTTTCTAACCACGATTCCGTCATTTTCTAACTCTTGTAAATTTTTTGATAACATAATTGCTGATATATTACCAACTCTTCGCTGCAATTCATTAAAACGAATCATTTTTTCTTGTGATAAAACATAAATAATATACATTTTCCATTTACCAGATAAAACTGTTAAAGCATATTTAACAGGGCAATCTTCCATCATATTTTTCACTCCTTTACACTAAGAAAAATTTCAGTACTTGTTTATCTTTAGTAGATAAGCTAATATTACTACGTCAACAAAAATAAGTAAAGAAAAAAAGAATGGTAATTTGTATGACAACTATTGAAACAATCAAAAGTAGAAGAAGTCCTGAAAAATTTAACTCACAATCAATCAATGAACAAGATATTGCTACAATTATTGAAACTGGCAATTATGCCCCTATCTTTGGTAATATTCATTTTACTGTAATTAAAAATAAAGAATTAATAAAAACAATTGATTCTATTACAATTGAAATGATGAAACAATCTAATAATGAATTTGCCGTTAAAATGGCTAATACAAAAGGTTATAGTGCCACTAGAAATGCACCAGTAGCTATCGTTTTATCTGCTTTAAACGGTAATGATCCTCAAGGCTTTAATATGGCTAATGTTTCTCTAGCAAGCGAAAATATGATTTTAGCAGCAACTGAATTAAAAATAAGTTCAAGATTTGTAATGGGTCCCGTACTCGCTTTGAATCAAGAACCAGTTAAATCAAAAATTAATTTACCTGAAGGATATGTTCCATTAGTAATGATCTTATTAGGTTATAGTGATAATGATTTTAAACAACGTAATAAAGATATAAAAAATATTAATTATATTAAAGGTTAACAGCCATTAAGCAGTTATTAAATGATAACTGCTTTTATCTATTTTCTCTTTAAGTAAGATTTTATACCTCATTTATGATAACAGGATAAATTTGCTTATTGCATCCCCCCATCTTTTTAAAAAGAGTTATATAAATTTTATTTAAAAGCCACATACATCAAAGTATTTTTCAATAATATCATCTAATTGTTTTTTTATAAATTTAAAATCTTTATTCAAATCTAGCGTTCGCACACTAATACCATTACCACTTATAATATAGTCATTATTTGCATTTATTTCTTCATCTGTTTTTGCATATAACAGTAATCCAGAAACATTTCCTAAATTATCTTTATCTTCATTTTTTACGTATGTATAAATTTGATACATATTATGAGATATCTGGGCTGCCGAATCGAAATTATATTGAAGTGTCTTAGCATAATACTTTGTATCAATAATCAATTTTTTAGCATTTAATGTTAACATAATATCTGTTTTCATTTTAGGTAATAAATAATTATTAGATTTTTCATCTATATCCCATTTTATTTCAGAAGCGTTGATTCTAAGCTGTTTAAAATGATATTTATAATATTCAAATACAAAATTTTGAAAAAGATAATGCATTTTTTCGTCATTGATAAATGTTTGCATAATAAATGTGCCTTTTTTGTCGGTTAATAATAAACCTTCTACAATAAAACGACAAACATTTATTAATATTTTATAATTATGATTATTTTTTCGATAATATAAATTATCCCATTTAATTGATTTTATATTTATTAAATCAACTTGATCAAAATAAAATAATAATCTTTTTAAATCGTTTTTGTGATTTTTTGTTATTGTTGATTGTTTACTTAATTCATAAATAGTTGATTTAATAATCTGATTTAAAATATTATTCTCTGTTAACTCATCATACTGACAGGAAATTAATCTTTTTTTTGCCATTTTATTTTTTAATGTACCATTAAAATTAATTTTTCCTTTTATAGTATTAATTTCTTCATTTTTCAAAGTATAATCCCGATATAAGCCTTGCTTAACTTGCCGAGAAACTCCTTTGATTAAAATACTTGCAAATAAATCATGAATATGTTCAAATTGTTCGGATTCAATCTTTTCATAAACATTATAATTTATTATATGAAAAGCGTATGCTAGCATATAATAAATATTTTTAATCAAAATCGATTTATTATCATTATCCATTTATGACACCATGTAATTCTCTTTCCCAACGCTTAACTTCATCTATATTATCAAACCAATATTCTTCTAAAGTAGGAATAATATCATAATCAATTACCTGATCTAACCATTCTTCTGTTATTTCATCTTTTGTATCAAAATAACTATGTCCTATACAAAAACCAGGGCCTAAAGAACTATCCTCAATAATTTGCTTATTTAATAATTTTATCTTCTCAATTAAATCATCAAATAATAAATTAGATTTTCTTTTTTGATAATTAATAAAACCTGTTGAATTAAATGCTGGAGAGACTTTAACAAAACTAAATCTTCTTCTAAGAGCATAATCTAAAATTGCTAAACTTCTATCAGCAGTATTCATCATACCGATAATATATACATTTTCGGGAACTGTAAATTCCATACCGCTATAAGCCAATGTAATTTTTTCACCCCGATAGTCTTTTTCAATTAACATTAGTAATTCACCAAAAATTTTGCTTAAATTTCCTCTATTAATCTCATCTATAATGAAAAAATAATCTTGTTCTGGATGATTAGCAGCATTTTTACAAAACTTATAAAAAATTCCTTCTTTTAATTCAAATCCATCCTCTGTTGGTTTATATCCTTCCACAAAATCTTCATAACTATAATTTTGGTGAAATTGAACAAAACCAATCCTTTTTTCATCTTTGCAACCCATGATAGAATATGCTAATCTTTTTGCTAAAAAAGTTTTCCCAACTCCTGGTGGACCTTGAAAAATTACATTCATTTTATTTTTTAAAAGCTTAACTATTGAATCATATTCATTTGCTTCCATATAAACTTCATTAAGAAAATTATCTCGATTATATACTTTTACTGTACTTTTCTTTTCAACTGGATTGACTTCCCTAATCATATCTAATATACAATTATATTCATCATCTGTTAACTTAAACAAACTTCCTTGAAAATTTTTCATGTATTCCATTTCAGCTAATTCAGGATTATTTTTTATATCTTGATAGTCAATGGCATTTACTAATCCTTCAACTTTTTTAAAATATAAATATTTACCATCATTTTTACGAGAAACTTCACAAATAGCAACAACTTTTTTTACTGGATTAGACTCATATCCAATAATTATATCACCTATATCAGCATCCAAAAAATTTTGAAAAATCCGTCTTTTATTACCATTACTATTATAAAGAGTATATGTCTGTTCTTCACCTATCGCTACTTCAGAAAAACTCCAAATTTTAGGATCAGCATTTAACCACCAATATTTTTTCTTGGTCTTTATCTCTTTTTTATCAGCATATAGTTTTATATTGCTAAGATCAATTTCCTCTAAAGCTTCTTGCAATTCATCTCTAAGTCTCCACACATAACTACCTTGTTCTTTTTTAGTAGCATCTCGACCAACATATAATACTGGCCAAAATCGACTATTTTTTTCTCCACTGGGTGGTGCTTTACATCCAGTTTGATCAATGATCCGCTTGGCCAAACTAGAAGATCCCGCATTATAAAAATTGAAATTTTCACCATATTTTAATGACAATTGTCTACACGTTGCTTCGCCACCAAAGTCAACCATCCGTTTCATCATTTCTAAATTGCTAAGATAAAAAACATCTTTATTATTCAATAACTCTATCCACTGTTCTTTACTTATACCTGGATCATATACATTTTTAGATGGCCAATATTTATCATTTGATTTATTCAAAAATTTACTTATAAAAAAGCCAAAATCCATAGTTAATATTTTTAAATTTGGATCACTGTACTCTGTTTCTGTTAATTTATTTTTCAATTTTTCAACTAATTGAAGATCTTCTTTTAATAAATAATTAATGTCATCGTATAATTGATTACTATTAATAATATTTTCTATATTATCACCTTTTACGATATTAACTCTTTCATCTAATTCTTTAGCAATTTCTTTAACAACTAAATATTTATAGATATAATATTTTTCTGGATATCTTAACCATAAATAAATGCTAATTGTATTTTCATTTTGGTAATGATTATTCCAAGTACCGTCATCATATTTAGCTCTTATTTCTTCTGATTTCATCTTAAAATCATTAATCCTTAATGATAAATCAATTTCTTCATTAAATAAATCAGCAAACATTTTCCGCACTGTTTCAGCTTCTTTTTCAATAAATTTCATCATCATGCCTCTAGGATAATTATGATTAGAAGCCAAAAGATTATGGGTCTTAGCAGTTGCGGTATTAAACATCTCTAAAAAGTTTTGCACATTAATATCCCAATTCTCTTGAAAACATTTTACTGCTTGCCATTTGAATTTTTCATTATTCCACCAGTTATCATCAAAAGAATCTTTATATTTTGATAAAGCATCATTAAATTTTTCTTTATTAATCATAATAATTTACCCTCTTTTTATTTTCTAACTATAATTATACCAAATTATCTTTAAAAATAAACGAATGGAAATAGCTATATTTAAAACAAAATAAAAACGATGACAATTGCCATCGTTTTAAAATCTATTTTCTTAATCCTAAGCTTTCGCAAAGTGCTGAATATCTTTCAACATCTTTATTTTTTAAATATTTTAATAAATCTCTTCTGTGACCAACTTTTTTCAATAATCCACGGTTAGAATGTTTATCTTTTGGATGTTGTTTAAAGTGTTCATTTAATTTGTTGATATCAGCAGTTAATACTGCGATTTGTACTTCTGGAGAACCTGTATCTCCTTCTTTACGTGCATATTTTTGCATAATAGCTGTTTTTTCTTCTTTAGTTAACATTTATTTTATCCTCCTAATTTTAACTTAGCCAACTCCAAGCTATACGTCGAGTCTTCGTATATCCTAGGGATAGCCGCATTTAGTATTTTATCAAATATTTAGCGATTGTCAAGAAAAATTAATCATTTACTTGACGAACAAAGATGTATTCATCGAATGAAGATAAATCTTTTCGATAATGATATCCTAATTCTTGAAATTTTTTTACATCTTCAAAATTAGTTATCCGATTTTCTACTAAATATCTAGTCATAGCACCACGAGCCATTTTGACATAAACACCAATTTCTTTTAATTTATCATCAATTTCTTCTTTGAAATAACATTTTACATAGTTAATTTCTGGTGTTAAATACTTTTTGATAATTTTACTATACTGATTAGCGCCTAGATCTAATAACTGATCATCATCCTTGATTAACTCCTGATATATTTTATTATTCCAAAACTGATATAAACTAGCATAATCCGCAATTTTAAAATAATTATTTAATTCTAAGCGATAAGGAACAACACCGTCTAATGGTTTTAAAACACCATATAGTCCGGATAATATGACAAGATGTTCTTGCATAAAAGCAAAATCATCATAGCTCATGATATGAGCTGCTAAATAGTCATACTGGATTCCTTGGTATGCTAGTATTGCCGGAACGGTATTTTTATTTAGATCCATTAATTGATAGTTTTGATATGCCATTTTAGCAATATTATCACTACATTTTAACATTCTTTTTACGGCTTTAACATCTAATTGTTTTAATACAGCTAAGATTTCATTAGCTTTATCTAAATAAACTGGCTGACTTTCAGGCTTTAAAAAAGCAATATCATCAGTCATTTTTTTAGCTGGTGTCGTTATGATTTTCATTATTGGCCTTAAATCATCATATAAATGGCTTCAGCAAAGCCACTATCCTGACAGCTGGCTACAACTCGATAAGCTAATTCTTTGATTTGTGGATCAGCATTGGCTGGAGCAAATGAGTATTTGAACTTTTCAAACATTGTAATATCATTTAATCCATCACCTAAGACCATTACTTCATCTTCTGATATTTTCATTTCTTTAACAACCTGCTTTAAAATCAGCCCTTTTTGTGCTTTTTGATCAGTAACTTCAACATTATCATCAAAAGAAGACAGATAGGCAATCTTAGCTACATTAGCTAACTTTTCTTTAGCTTTAGCAATCAAAGAAGTATCAATATTAAAAGCTTCGACCTTGATTATTTCAATATCGCTCTTTAAAAAAGCATCAACATCTTCAATTTGTTTTAAATGCATACATGGCATATCTTCCTGGCTGCCATTATAATAATCTTCTTTGTTACGATTAAATTTATGAACACAACGTTCAATAAAAGCATCTCTTACAGTTTCTGGTTTAGTCGTTGTATAAAATCCGGCATTAGTAAAAATCATGTAATAAGTATTTAAATCATCAAAAATTTGTAATACTTCTTTAAAACTTTCTTTTGGGAAATAACAGCTAGATAAAACATTACCCTTTTCATCACAAAACTGAGCTCCATTTCCTAAAATACTATAACAATGTAATCCATAACGCTCCATGATTCCTTTTAAGCCAAAATAATCACGTCCGGTTGCAATTGTAAAGTTGACTCCTTTACTTTGAGCATATCTAATGGCTTCAAGATTTTTTTGACTAATTGAAGCATCACTTAACAATAATGTTCCATCCATATCCGATACAATCATTTTTATCATTTTAAATTCCTCAACTTTTAATCTATTTTAAATATATTGTATCTAAAATTTAACCACAAATTAGTTATTTTCCCAATTAGAAAGCTTTATTTCCATAAAAAGTCAAAATACGTTGGATTTTCTTTTTCCCATGAAGCTTCATTATGACGTCCATTTTTGACTACATTAATATAGCTATGTCCATGAAGCTTAACAATTTCATCATTAAACCAGGTAATATTCTTTAACATCCAGTTTATTCCCGATTTCCCCCGTACTTCACGAGTTCCAAAACTAAAATAAACACGCGTATCACTATCAATTTGATTTTGTTTAAAATCATTTTTTAACTGATCAAAACACATCGAAATAGCTGGCGAAATACAAGCTGCTTTAGAAAAATACTGGTTGTATTTTATCACTGTATATAAAGCCATTAAACCACCCATTGAACTACCGCCAATTCCACAACATTCTCTAAACGGAATCGTTCGATAACGCTGGTCAATTATTTCTTTAAATTCATAAACAAACCAGTCCATGAACTCTTTTCCCCGTCCTTTTATCGGACCTAAAAAACTATTTTCAAGATCATAAGGACAATATTCACTTAACCGCTGATTTCCTTTGTGATCACACTCGATTCCAACAATAATTACTTTTTTATCATACTGATCCATAAATTCCTTCAAGCCCCATGATTTACCATAAGTAGCATCACTATCATAAAATAAATTATGACCATCATACATATACATAACTGGATAGTGTTCTTGATTTTGATAATAATCATCAGGTAAATAAACATGGACTTGACGCATACAATTAAATGGACTAATCATTACTTCAAATTTTTCAACCATAATATCTCCTTTAATATCCAAATATTTCTACTGCTTTTGCCATCTTTTTAATGATATCAACTTTAAAAGGACAGTTTTGCATACAGATACCACATTTAATACATTCACCGGCATGGTGAGCTAAAACTTGATAATGCTCTCTTACTGTTTCAACAACTTCCCCTTGAGCAATACAAAGATCAGCAAATTTATTAACTTCAGCGATATTGATTCCTTTACTACAAGGAGCACAATGACCGCAATAAACACAATTACCTTCAAATGTATGCTTTTCTACATTAGCTAAAACTTCGGCAAAGTCTTTTTCTTGATAACTGGCTTCTTCATAAGCTAATGCTTCCAGCATTTCTTCTTGACTATGACTTCCCGCCATTACTGAAGCTACTCCAGGTCGCGTTAAGCAATAATGAATACATTGTAACGGAGTCATCTTAACTTTAAACGGTGATAGTTTTTCATCTAATAAATCACCACCACCAAAGGCTTTCATAACCGTTAAAGCGACTCCCTTGGCCTGAGCTAATTCATACAGTTCTTGACGAATTGGATCAATATTAAATAACGGCTGTTCATATTTTTCATCATCCCATAGATCATCAACATTTTCTGATGGTGGTAACATATCATAACAAGGATTGATAGAAAATAAAATTACATCAACTAATCCTGTTTTTACTGCCTCTATTGCCACTAACGGGTTATGAGAACTAATGCCAATATGTTTAATTGTTCCGTGTTTTTTTAATTCTTTAACATATTCAATTATTTCACCATTGAAAACTGTATCAAAATCTTTTTTAGCATCAATATAATGAATCATTCCAATATCAATATAATCGGTTTGAAGCCGTTTAAGCAAGTCTTCAAATCCGGCTTTTACTTCACTCATTTTACGGGTTCTTAAATATTGATCATCTTTCCAATAAGTACAAATATGTCCTTCAATGATCCAGTTTTCACGGTTATCTTTAATTGCCTTACCAAAAGCACTGCGACCGTGAGGATTAGGTGAGAAAAAATCAATAAAATTGATTCCCTTTTTTGATGCTAAGTCAACAAATTCTTTAACCTCTTCATCTGTCATTTTCATTAGTCCTTCACAGCCTAAAGCAATTTCACTAACTTTTAAATTAGTTCTTCCCAATTGTCGATACTTCATTCTCTTCACCTCACTAAAATAAAGGGGCATTTGCCCCTAAAACAATTATATTATACAAGCTAAAGCTTACTTTAAGTCAAGCCCTAGAGCAAATTAAAATGCTTTAAAGCTTTAACGATACCATCATTATCGACATCATCAGTTACATAATCAGCAATCTTTTTAACCTCATCATTACCATTTTTCATTGCTACTGATAAAGCAACATGCTGCAACATTTCCTTGTCATTGCCACCATCACCAAAAGCCATTGTTTCATTAAGATCAAGATGATAATATTCTAAAAACTTGTCTATTCCATTTTGTTTCGTTCCCCCTTTAGGTGAAACATCACAAAATAACGGATGCCAGCGAGCTGAAATACAATTAGGCATGATTTTCATCAGTTCTTTTTCTTGTACATCATCTACAAAGCACATACATTGATAAATCTTTTTTTCAGCCACTTTACTACAATCTCCAGCAGGGTGATCGTCATTTAAAGTAATTTGATGAATTTGATCAACTCTTTCATCACGTAAATTAAAATACTTGGTATTTTCTTCAGTAAAACCGCATGGAAAAGGATGTTTATCTAAATAATTTAATAACGCTGATAAATCCTTGGGATCAATCGTATTTTCATAAATTATTTGCTTATTATTATAACAATACTGACCATTTAACGTAATATAACCGTCAAATTCAATTTCATCTAAAACATGTAATCCGTCTTTTCCCCGTCCGGTGGCAACAAAAATTTTAATCCCATTTTCTTTTAATTTTTTTAGAGCTTCAATTGTAGATCTTGGTATTTGATGACTTTTAAAACTTACTAATGTTCCATCAATATCAAAAAAAATTGCTTTAATCATTTTACTTCTCCTCAATAATTATTTATAAATTCTTTTATTACTTCACTTACCATAGTTGCATTATGCAATAGCGCTGGATGATCACCACTTGTAAAAATACTCATGGTACCAATTTGTACTTGTTGTAGAATTTGTTTATATTCTGCTTCAATATCTTGACGAATCATAGAATCTTGTAAACTTGCTATCAATAATAAAGGTACTTTTAAATGCTCAAGGGTTGTACAAAACAAAGGTATATTTAAAGTTACCATCATAGTTAAAGCTTTAGTATCTTGTTTAATAACTTCATACCAGTCGTCACCTTGACACCATGAATAAAACTGCCTGGCAGCATTATCATTAACAGCTTTTTTTCGCTCTGCGATTAATTCATCAATAAAATTTTCATGAAATTTACGGCCATCAAAACTATCAGCAATCACATGAGTAATTAAATCGGGACGCTTTAATGCCACATTAATTCCTACCCAGGCACCACCGCTAGTACCCACTAAAATCACTTCTTTTAGTTTTAAATACTCAATTAATTTAATTACCTGTTTTGCCTCTTGATAGTATAAATCATGCGAAAACTCTTCAATTCGATCTGATTTTCCATTACCTAAAAAATCAAGTAAGATTATTTGAAAATCATTTTGATATAGCGGTAAAATATGTTCAAACATTTTTGATGATGACGTATTACCATGTAAAAACATTAAAGGTTTCCCTTGTCCTAATATTTTATAATAAATCTTTTTATCTTTATAATTAAAATAACTCATCTTTCTTACCTCTTAAAAAATTAATATTTTTTTACAAGGTAATTAAGCAGTAATACCTTGTAATTACTGCTGATTAAAAATTCCCATCACCATTTTCTCCTTTTTATCTACAATTTCCATAACCTGATTATTTGCTCAACGGTATCCATTAAATTATTTTTAGCATTTTCTTTATCCATTGCTTCTTGTAAAGTAGTAATTTTACGGATAATTGGAAAATAAGCATCAATTCCATGTTCATTACATGCCCTTGCATCAGGACTAACACTTCCCGCTAAAGCAATTACTGGTTTACCATATTTTTTAGCTAACTTAGCAACACCAACCGGGGCTTTACCCATCGCTGTTTGTTTATCTAAACGCCCCTCTCCAGTGATCACTAGATCGCAAGCAGCTAATTCTTTTTCTATTCCAATCGTTTTTAAAACAAGCGAAATGCCTGATTCCAATCTTGCATTAGTAAAAGTCAAAAAAGCAAAACCTAGACCACCAGCTGCTCCAGTACCTGGATAATTAGCATCACTCATTGGAAATTTATTTTTAGCAATCAAGCTATAGTTTGCCAGCCATTTATCCATTAACTCGATCATTTTTTTATCGGCGCCTTTTTGGGGACCAAAAACTGCACTACAGCCATTTTTACCACATAAGACATTAGTAACATCACAGGCAATATTAAAATGACATTCTTTTAATAATGGCAAAACATTTCTATCATCAATGCTTTTTAGATCTTTTAATCCGATTGCACCAAAAGTTACCGGATTGCCAGCTTGATCAAGCAAGTCAAATCCTAGTGCCTGCAACATTCCAATACCGCCATCATTAGTAGCACTGCCACCAATTCCAATAATAAAATTTCGACATCCTTTTTTAATTGCGTCCTTGATCATTTCTCCTAAACCATAAGTCGTAGTATATAATGGATTTAACTGATCAGGTTTTAATAAAGTAATTCCCGAACTGCTAGCCATTTCAATAACTGCTAACTTACTTGCTGGAATGATGCCATATTGACTATCAATTTGATCACCTAATGGTCCAGTAACTTTGAGTGAAACCATTTGTCCCTGCATTGAGGTAATTAGCGCTTCTACTGTTCCTTCGCCACCATCGGCTAAAGGGAAAACTGATACATCAATATTTTTATCCACTCGTTTAATTCCTGAAACAATGGCCTGACCAGCTTCTATGGAAGATAAACTTCCTTTAAAAGAATCGATTGCAACAACTATTTTCATTAATATCACCCCATTATCTTTACTAGCTAAATAATCAGGTCTTAATGACCTGATTATTAAACTTTTTCAACTGTCACAAAAACAATCAATGCTCCAATTAAAGACATTACAACACCAATTAATAAAACATTACTTACATTAATTGTATCCAACAAAATACCACCTACTAAATTCGCAAAAACACCAGATACAGTCATTGAAGTTGTAACAAATGACTGTCCTTTAGTAATATCACCTTTATCAACCTTACAGTTAACATAATGAACTGAAGCAGGAATAAATAAAGCATAAGCCCCCATTTGCAAAACTTGAGCAAGATAAATCATAATCATATCACTAGCTAAATAAGTAATTGTATGTTTAGCGAAAAATAAAATAATTGATATTTTAATTAATGTTCCACAATTAACTTTTTTACATAACTGATTAAAATATGCCATCGTTGGCAGTTCTAACATAGCTGCTAAAAATACTGCTGTTCCCATATCACTACTATTCCCACCAACATTAGTGATAATTTGAATAAAGAAGTTATTGATAATTGTATGAGCAAAATATACAAATACAAATCCTAGTAAAAATACTAAAAACTTTTTATACTTAGCTGCAAAAGCAACTAATCCTGTGCTATTTTCTTCAGTTTCATTTACTTCTTCTTCAACAATTGATTCGGCATCTTTTGGTAAAACAAACAAATAAACAACAATAAATAATAAACTATTAAAAATCACATAACAAAGCGGTAATAAATCCGGATTGAACCACTCTACTACATACCCCAAAGCAATTGACGCAACAGCATAGGCTACAGAACCTAAACCTCTAGCTAATCCAAAATTAATATTAATATTGTATCTTTCAAAAATAAACGCTAAGGTATTAATCAGCGGCTGTATTGTGGTTTCTAAAGTAAAAATAGAAACAATTAAGATAAAAATAATTGTTTGATTAGCCGGTAATACTAGTAAGGCAATTGAAAGAATAATGGCAACAGCTACAATCGTAGTAATGATTTTTCGAATTTCGATATTTTTATGATTATCAACAAACGTAGCTAAAGCTGGTTGTAAAAAAACTGCCAAGATACTACATAATGATAAAATGATTCCAATCGTTGCATTAGAAAAATCTTTGTAAAGAAGATATACTGATGCATACCCCATCATTGCTGCAAATGTTGCAAAATAGAACACTTGACTGGCAATGTACTTAATGTTTAAACTTTTTTTACTATCCATATAATCTACCTCTTTTAAAACGCTTTCATTAATAATATATCATAAATTATATTGTTAAAAAAGAAAATTCATATTTTGAAAAAAATCAACTTACTTTTTTTGATAATTTTCTCCTATTTTTATCATATTAGTTGACAAAAAAATGATCTGAAATTAAAATATCAATATAGTTAGCAATAGCTAACTATAGGAGGAAATATATGAAATTAGTATTAGTACGTCATGGTGAAAGCGAATGGAATAGATTAAATTTATTTACTGGCTGGCAGGATGTTGATTTAAGTAGTACCGGCATTAATGAAGCCCTTCAAGCTGGAACAATTTTAAAACAAGACGGTTATAGTTTTGATGTGTGTTATACTTCATATTTAAAACGCGCTATTCATACCTTAAATCATATTTTAGATGTAATGGATCTTTGTTATTTACCGGTTTATAAAAACTGGCGCTTAAATGAACGGCACTATGGTGCTTTACAAGGTTTAAATAAAGCTGAAACAGCGGCAAAATATGGTGAAGAACAAGTAAAAATCTGGCGGCGCAGTTATGATGTTTTACCACCGGAATTAAGTGATAATGATAGCCGCAGTGCTAAAAATTTACCAATGTACCAACATGTTGATCCTAAACTTTTACCACAATGTGAAAGTTTAAAAACAACGATCGATCGGGTTATTCCATATTTCAATGAAGTTATAAAAAAAGATATCGAAGCAAATAAAAAAGTGTTGATCGTTGCCCATGGTAATTCATTACGAGCTTTAGTTAAATATTTTGAAAATTTGACCAGTGATGAGATCATGAATATCAATATTCCTACTGGCATTCCCCTTGTCTATGAATTTGATCATAATTTTAAAGTCATCGATCATTATTATTTGGGTGATCCTGATTTATTAAAAACAAAAATAGAAGCTGTTGCTAATCAAGGAAAGAAGGTATAGTTTATGTTAGGCGCTTTAACTTTTTTAACAATCATCTTAGTTTTAATTTATACAATCAAATCACAATTAAAAAAACATTTATTAAAATAATAAAATAGGCTATTAATTTAGTAGCCTATTTTAATTTACATATAATAATACTAAACAGCCAAACTATCAATGAGGTGTTATTATGTATTATCAAGATCTTCACGACTTAATTAATCACAGCAGCAGTTCTCGCCAATATTTTTTAGCTCAATCAATTGATGATCAAATAATTCTACATCAATATAATCATCACATTCATTCTTTATGGCAACTGCATTATTTTATTGAAAATATTGACAAATTAGTTATTTAGGATTAGTTCCTAAATAAACTAATTTTAATTCAATTCCCGTATTTAAAGCAATCGAAGAATTGATTGGCAAATATAAATTACGATAACTATTTGATAATTTATCATCGACATTAAAAAACATCTTTTTAACTTCATCATTTATTTGATATTCAATTTCCCCAGCTCCAGCTACTACATATATATCATACCAGCCAGCCTGGTAATTAATTGATTCAAAATACATCCCCGCTTTTAAATCAATTTCCATTTTTGCTTTAACTAGATTATTAGTTATTTCATTTTTAATGTTTGGTAATTGATTTTCTTTTGGTTTTAACGATTGATTCAAAATCGACTCTAAAATATTTTCAAACTCCATTTTTTCATCAGTTTCGCTTTCTTTAGTTAACTGATTCAACTCATTACAATACCCAATGATTCCTTTAGCACATGATTCGCCTTTTAATTTACATGCCTGTAATTCATCATCGTCATTAGGAAAGATCCCGACCAAATATCTTTTTTCATGGTAATGAATATCACGAATTAATAAATATACTGCTTCTAATTCTATTTTGATTTCTTCATTACCATTTAATAAAGCCGTTAAATAATCAAGTTCATCACCATCTAAATGATAAGCCTGATCATTAAAAAAATTAATTCCTGGATTAGCATTTAAATTACAAGAATCATAGTGTTCTTGAATACACAAAACATCACTAATTTCATGATAATGATAAACATCCTGATTAATGATAATATCTTTATTATTATAAACAACATTTAACTCTTTATATCCAATTTCCTGCAATAAAGCATTTATCTTATTAGTTTTAACTGCCATAATTATCTCCTCAACTTTACTTTATAAATTAATTCTATGCTCTTATTTTTAACTTAATGTGAAGTTTTTACTAACTAAGCATAAATTTTGCATATAATAAATTATGATCAGAAAAAGAGGATTGTTTCACGGCCCGTTCAACCAATTTTAAACGATTAGAGTAATAGATATTATCTGGACAGCCATAATTACCATAAGTCATCAATGATTCATCATCGTTAACACTATTTAACTTATCCATTTGCCAAGGCTGATTATAACCAAAAAAATAATTAAAATCTCCAGCTAATAATGTATAGCCATCATTAGTAATATTATTTTCAATAAATTCTAACTGGCTACTACGATATTCATCATAAGCCACATGACTATTATAAACAGTTAATGGTATTTTACCATATTGAATGATAGTTTTAGTTAGAATTCGCGGTTCTTTGATCAAACTATTAGGCATTAGCTGAGAAGAAACTTCAGTGATGGGATAACGACTTAAAATTCCAATTCCATAATAACCATTTAACAGCCACATCGTTGAATAAAAATGATAATATGGATAACCGGCTTCTTTAGCCATTGTCATAACCATATCAAAGTTTTCAGAGCGCCAGGCGTTTTTATCAACTTCCTGTAAACAGATGATATCTAATTGTAAATCTTTAACATCATTTACAAAATTCTTCAAATCCGCTTTACCATAATTCAAAGAGTGAACATTATATGTACCAATCTCTAAATATTGATCAGTAGTAAGATTTTTACTTTCGCTTGCTAATAAACAAGAATATTCGCTTGCATAAATTGTATAATAAAATTTTCCGGCAACCATCACTATTACAATGATTAGTGCTAAAAAAATCATCAATATCTTTTTCATCAAAATACCTCCAAATATTATTATTTATTATAAAACTTAAATCATACTTCAAGTCAAGTTAATTTTATTAACAATTAAAAAACCAGTATCAATTACTGGTTAATTTAACTATTTTTATCTAATGCCTTTAAATAATCCTTGTCTTTATCTTTTCTTCTAGGAATAAAGCGTTTTAAAAAAGAAAACTTCCGTGGATATTTAGTATAGAAAAAACCAAAAACAGAAAAAACAGCTGCTCCAATAAAATTTACGATTAAATCTTCCATAGTATCGATCAAACCAATATCAACATATCCCGCTAATTGTTTACCATTAACAATAACTTCATTAACAACCGGAAAAGAAACTCGACCCCCAGCTAATAAATCAGCATGATTTAAAGTGGTAACAATCGTATTTTTTTGCGTATTCATTCCTAAAAACTGATCCATCGAAAATTCAAAAAATTCCCAAATTACCCCAATTGTCATTGAAAAACAAAACGCAACCAAAACTAAAAATAACGGTGACAATTCAAATTTAACTCGTTCACTTTTATTTAATAAATCAACTAAAGAAAAACCAATTCCGGCAACAATAAAGCCATTGACTGTATGCAAGATCGTATCCCATTGCGGATACATGAAATAATAATTATTGACTTCACCTAAAATTTGAGCAGCAAAAATAAATAATAAAATAATTATCTCTAAGGTCGAAGGCAACTCGACCTTGAAAGTCACCTGGAAAAAACTAGGTATAATCAATAAAAGTAAAGTAAGCAAACAAGTAAAAACATTTTCATAATTTTGATTAATGAACTGATATATGATCGTTAGTACAATTAAAATTCTAAGCGTCATATAAACAAAAAATGATGCTTTGTGTTCCCGTACTTCTAAAAAAATCGCATCGTTTAATTTTTTTAGTTTCTGCATAAATACCATCCCCGTTTCATTACATAAGATATGTGTATTATAACAAATTATCCTCATTATTAAAGGCAATTAATAAAATCTTTAGTAATTCTTTAGCTTCCTAAAAATAAAAAAGCGCCTAAGCGCTTTTTAACTGTTTAACATCGATTGCCTTATAACCGGCTTCTTTAATTATTTCTTGGATTTTTTCTTTAGATATTTCTTGTTTAGTAAGTAAAAGTCCCGTATTTTCTTGTAAATTTACCTGCATGTAATAACCATCTAGTTTATTAAAAGCATTTTCAACCCGCATTTGACAGTTTTGACACGACATGCCTTTAATTATTATTGAATAAGAATACTGATAATGGGATTTATTACGATCATGAGGTTTAATTGGTAAATTATCTTCATCAATTCCACCCCCACAACATCCTCCTTTTAGTTTTTTAGTATATGATTTAATTGTATACAAGCCAATTAGAATTAAAATAATTACAATAATTGCAGTTGTCATAAAACACCTCCTGTTAGCTATAACTAACTATTAATAGTTTAACTAAAATATTAGTACTTGTCAATAAACAAAAAAGACAGTTTAAACTGTCTAAAAAAATAGATGTTCAATTAAAATTTTACTTCCCATTAAAATTAAAATAATCCCGCCAGCTAATTCAGCTTTGTTTTTATATTTTTTACCAAAAACATTTCCAACTTTTACACCAATAACACAAATAACAAATGTAATGATTCCAATTAAAGAAATCGCTAATAATAGTGGAACTTCAAAGAACGAAAATGTAATTCCTATTGCCAAGGCATCAATACTAGTAGCAATTGATAACATAATTAGATCTCCTAATCGAAGTCTTTCATCCTGGCAGCTTTCTTCATCGTCGTTTTCAAATGATTCTTTAATCATACTTAAACCAATTAAACCTAATAGAATAAAAGCGATCCAATGATCAATTACTGCAATCTTGTTTGCAAAAGTTGTTCCTAGTAAATATCCTAGTGCGGGCATCAATGCCTGGAATACCCCAAAAAATCCGGCAATTATAATTGCCTGGCGATAATTCATCTTGCGCATCGCTAATCCTTTACAAATAGATACCGCAAAAGCATCCATCGCCAAACCAACCCCAATTAAAGCAATTTCAATTATTGACATCTTACGCTCTTACATAATTTTATCAATGGGGTTAATTGATAAAGATATTTTTTTGTTTGATTCATTTTTTATCCTCCAAGTTTTTCTTCATTGAAAAAGACCCGTATACAACAATATATTCGTTATACGCGAGTCTTATATCCAAATCCACCAAAATAAAAAACTCGATATAGCCAAAAATATTGTTCTATATGAGTCTCGTTATTTAAGACAAGCCAGATTATTATTATAATCAGTATGTTGACTTGACCCACTAAAATAAGTGGCAACTACTCCCTCAAGGGTTATTTTCAATGTATCATTATTTTAGCGAATATCTAAGTACTAGTCAAGATAGTATTGATTTTTTATTAAAAGAAAACAGAAACATTAAGATCAATGTTTCTGTTTATCGACTTATTTAGAATTTAAATCTAATTTTGCCAGCTGATTAGCTAAACCAATATAAGCAGCCGGTGTCATATTTACTAATGTTTGACGATCTTCATCAGATAAAACATCTAGACTTTCTGCAAATTTTAAGATATCTTCTTTAGAAATGCTCTTGCCACGAGTTAATGCTTTTAAAGTATCATAAGCATCTGGAACACCGTATTTTCTAAGCATTGTCTGGATTGGTTCTGCTAAAACTTCCCATTTTTCATTAAGATCGCTAGCTAATTTTTCCTTATTGACAACACATTTTGCTAGTCCATTAATTGTTTCATTGATTGCCTGTAATGAATAACCAAAAGCTAAACCTAAATTTCTTTGGCTTGAAGAATCTGATAAATCCCGTTGCATTCTTGATTTTGGTAATTTATTTGATAAAGCTACACAAATATTATTAGACATATCAATATTTGCTTCACTATTTTCAAATCTAATTGGATTTACTTTATGAGGCATTGTAGAACTTCCAACTTCTCCTTTAACTGGGATTTGTTTAAAGTATTCCATCGAAATATATAGCCACATATCAACATCAAAATCAACTAGAACATTATTAAAGTGACGAATACCATCTAAAATATGGCAAGTATAATCATGACTTTCAATTTGAGTTGTTAAAGGATTAAAAGTTAATCCTAAATATTCTTCAACAAATTTTTTAGCTAATTCAGGCCAGTTTTCATTAGGAAAAGCTGTTAATATAGCACTATAATTACCAGTTGCCCCATTGAATTTAGCTTTGATCTTTACCGCTTCAACATTTTCAATACTTGATAAGAAGCGATAAGCATATACTTTAAATTCCTTACCAATTGTTGTTGGTGTTGCTGGCTGGCCATGAGTATGGGCTAGCATTGCATCTTCACTATGTTCATCAGCCCATTTATCAATAATTGCTGCAATTTCTTTAGCTTTAGGTAACCAGACATCTTTTAATCCATATTTTAACATACATGCATAAGATGTATTATTGATATCTTCTGAAGTACATCCAATATGAACAAAGCTTTGTAAATAATCAAAACCTAAAGTGGCTACTTGTTCATCAATAAAATATTCAACTGCTTTAACATCATGACGAGTTGTATTTTCGATTTCTTTGATGCGAGCAAATGAATCATAATTAAACTCACTAGCAATCGCTGTTAATTTATCCATTTCATTTACATCAAATCTTTTTAAAATATCGCTTTCAACATTTTCGATTAAAAACTTTAACCATTGAATTTCAACAAAAACACGATATTTTACTAAAGCATATTCAGAGAAATATTCTCCTAAAGCATCTTTAACCCCAGCATAACGACCATCTAACGGGCAAAGTGTTAAACATTCAAACTCTTGTTTATTCATTCTATTTTCCACCTCTAAAATAATCTACACCAGCTTCAAATAATTTTTGGTCCATTTCACCATAAACATTTTTAAAGCGGTTTTCACCTTGACGTTCACTATGACCCATTTTACCAATTACTCGTCCATCTAAAGAAATAATTCCTTCGATTGCATACATTGAACCATTTGGATTATATGGTGTTTGCATAGTAACTTTACGGTTAGGATCAACGTATTGTGAAAATACTTGTCCGTTTTCAAATAATTCTTCCATCACTTTCTTTGGTGCCACAAAGCGACCTTCACCATGACTTACTGGAATTGTATAAATATCATCAACATTTACATATTTTAACCAAGGTGATTTAACACTTCCAATTCTTGTATCAACCATTTGGGATACGTGACGACCAATTGTGTTAAAAGTTAAAGTTGGATCATCTTTAGACATATCTTTAATTTTACCGTATGGCAATAATCCTAATTTAACTAAAGCCTGGAATCCATTACAAATACCAATCATCAAACCATCACGATTTTCTAACAAATCAGTAATCGCTGCTTTTAAGCGTGGATTTCTAAGAACAGTAGCGATGAATTTACCAGATCCTTCTGGTTCATCACCAGCACTGAATCCGCCAGGTAACATGACGATATTTGCTTTTTTGATTGCTGCTTCTAATTCATTGATTGAATCATTAAGCATTGACTGCGTTTTATTTCTAATTAAAACTGTTTCTACTTTAGCTCCAGCTTTTTTAAATGCCCGAGCTGAATCATATTCACAGTTAGTTCCTGGGAATACTGGAATTACAACTAATGGCTCATCAACGATTACTTTAGCTTGTAAATTTGATCTTGTTTTACATGCTGCAACTTTGATTTCACTTGTTGGTGCTTTTTCTCTAGTTGGATAAACTTTTTCTAATGGTGCTTTATTAACTGCATAGGCTTCATCTAAAGAAATCATATCACCACCATAAGATAAAGCTTCACTATCATTAGTAGTTGCTACAATTCGATAGCTGTCAAATACACTTAAATCTTTTTCTGATTTAACTTCAATTACGATATTACCATAATCACGGACAGTATAACTTTCTAAACTATATTCATTATTGAATGCTACCCCAACACCGTTTCCAAAGGCCATTTTACTAACCGCTTCAATAATTCCACCATCTTTTACAGTATAAGCACTATAAATTTTCTTTTCTTTCATTAAAGCCATGATTGCATCATATTGTTTTTGTAAATGATTGAAATCAAATACTTTAAATTCATCTTTATTGATCATGATTTCCGCTAAAACATGGCCAGTTTCTTTAGCTTCAGGTGTCATGATATCATCAACTTCACCACTAGTGATGGCAAAAGATACTAATGTAGGTGGTACATGCAAGTCTTCAAAAGATCCTGACATACTATCTTTACCACCAATTGATGCTAGTTTTAAAGCACTTTGAACGCGATAAGCACCTAATAATGCTGCCATCGGTTTTCCCCAGCTAACTGGATTATCTAATAATTTTTCAAAATACTCTTGGAATGAAAATCTAATTTTATGATAATTACCACCCATAGCAACGATCTTGGCAACTGATTCAACAATTGCATACATAGCCCCATGATATGGTGACCATTTAGAGATAACTGGATTATAGCCATAAGCCATAATTGAACAAGTTGTTGTTTCTTTATCCAATACTGGAATTAAAGCAGCCATCCCTTCAACTTCACTATGATATTTAATGCCACCAAATGGTGATAATACTGTTCCATTACCAATTGAAGAGTCAAACATTTCAATTAACCCTTTTTGTGAAGCAACACTTAATTTTGAAAGAGTTTCTTTTACCGTTTTAACAAAATTAGTTTGTGGTACTTCATCAAATGGTGTCTTTTCAAAATCAGGTAAAGTAATCTTAATATCCTGATAACGTTTAGCTCCTGCAGCATCTAAGAAATCACGAGAAATGTTAACAATATCTTGTCCCTGATGTTTCATGACCAAACGATTTTGATCAGTAACAACAGCTACCTGAACAACTTCTAAGTTTTCTTTGCTACATTGTTCTTTGATAAAATCAGCATCTTTAGGATCAATAACGATTGCCATTCTTTCTTGAGATTCCGAGATTGCCAGTTCGGTTCCCGTTAAACCTTCATATTTTTTCAATACAGCATCTAAGTTTATTTCTAAGCCTGGTGCTAATTCACCAACGGCAACACAAACCCCACCAGCTCCAAAATCATTACAACGAACAATTTTTTCACTTACTTCTTTATTTCTAAATAAACGCTGGATTTTTCTTTCTTCAACTGGATTTCCTTTTTGAACCTCAGCCCCAGCTGTTTCAATTGATTTAACATCATGAGATTTTGATGAACCAGTAGCACCACCGATTCCATCACGCCCAGTACGTCCACCAATTAGTAAAACAATATGATCTTTTAATGGTTCTAAACGTTTTACTTGATCTTTTGGAGCTGCGGCAACAACAGCACCTAATTCCATTCTTTTAGCCATATAGCCATCATCATAGATTTCATGGACATATCCAGTAGTTAAACCAATTTGATTTCCATAAGATGAAAAACCATGAGCCGATTCTTTACATAATTTTCGTTGTGGTAATTTACCAGGAATCGTTTCTTCTAATGATTTACGAGGATCACTAGCTCCTGTAATACGCATTGACTGATAAACATAAGCCCGACCTGATAAAGGATCACGAATCGCACCACCTAAGCAAGTTGCTGCTCCCCCAAATGGTTCGATTTCTGTTGGATGGTTATGGGTTTCGTTTTTAAACATTAATAACCATTGTTCATCGCCTTCACTAGTATGAACAGTAATTTCTACTGAACAGGCATTGATTTCTTCAGAAACTTCTAAATCATCTAAATATCCAGTTTTACGTAATTCTTTCATTGAAATAGTCGCTAAATCCATTAAAGTAAGCGGCCGTTTAGTATCAATTCCATAAACTAAATGGCGACTAGTTTTATAATCTTCAACATCTTTAGCTAAAATTTCTTTAAAAGCACCACTTTCAATATCTAAATCAGTAATAACTGTTGCAAACGTAGTATGACGACAGTGATCAGACCAATAAGTATCCAACACTTTCAATTCAGTTTCCGTTGGATCACGTTTTTCTTCGTTTTTGAAATAATCTTGAGTTACTTTTAAATCATCATAACTCATTGCCATTCCATTTACTTTTAAATAATTTTCTAAACCGGCCTGATCTAATTCATTAAAGCCTGTAATTGTTGGGACTGGTTTAATATCAATAATAGCATCATCTAAATTTTCTGGTTTTTCTAAACTTGCTAGTCTTTGATCAACTGGATTGATTAAGAAATTTTGAATTCTTTTTAATTCAGTTTCTTTATCACCATCTAGATCAATTGCATAAACACGAGCACATTTTACTTTAGCATCACTATTACCAGTTAAAATTGCAAAGCATTGATTACATGAATCGGCTCTTTGATCATATTGCCCTGGTAAAAATTCAATTGCGAAAATTGACTCTTGATCATTTACAGGGAAATTTTCTTGATAAACATCATCAACCATTGGTTCAGCAAGAATTGTATTGATCCCTTGTTTTAAGATTTCATCATCAATTCCTTGAACATCATAACGGTTAATAATTCTTAGTGAATTAATTTTTATACCCAGCTGTTGCGTTAAATTTTGTTTTGTTTCATTTGCTTCAGTTGCATAAGCTGGTCGTTTTTCAACATAAATTCGCTTTACACTACTCATTTTCATCCCCCTTATCTAAGTCCAATATCATTACGGTAGAACTTACCGTCAAAATCAATTATCTTAGCTGCCTTATAAACCTTTTCTCTAACTTCTTCTAAAGAGTTGCCAGTAGCACAAATATTTAAAACTCTACCGCCATTAGTAACTAATTTATCGTCTTTGTTGGCTGTACCAGCATGGAAGATCACACAATCTTCAACTTCATCAAGATGTTTAATTTCCAATCCCTTTGGATAACTTCCTGGATAACCACCACTAGCCAAAACTAGACAGGCAACATGCTCATCATTCCATTTAACTTCAACATCTTTTAAAGTTTTAGTTGCACAGGCAACCATGATATCATATAAATCACTATCTAAACGTAACATGATTGATTGAGTTTCGGGATCACCAAAACGGACATTGAATTCTAATACTTTAGGCTGTTTATTTTCAATCATTAAAACAATAAAAACAACCCCGCGATAATCCATCTGATCAGCTTTTAATCCCGCCATAAATGGTCTTAAAATTTCTTGTTCAAAAATTTCATCCATTCCTTCAGGTAAAAACGGATTTGGTGAAACAGTTCCCATACCACCTGTGTTAGGTCCAAGATTGCCATCAAAAGCTTGCTTATGATCTTTAGCACTTACCATTGGAACAATTGTATCACCATCAACAAAGCATAATAGTGAACATTCAAAACCAGTTAAAAACTCTTCTAAAACAACTTTACTTCCGGCTCCATCAAGACTGCCATCAATCATCATTTCTTTTAAGGTATTTTTGGCATCATCTTCATTTTCAACAATGACAACACCTTTACCAGCCGCTAAACCATCAGCTTTGATTACTAATGGATAATCAAAATCTTGAATTGCTTTGATTGCTTCATCATAGCTGTTTACTTCTTGATAACGTGCTGTTGGAATATGATGACGAATCATAAAATCTTTAGAAAAAGCTTTACTTCCTTCTAAAGTAGCGGCATGTTTAGTTGGTCCAAAAGCCAACAATCCCGCTGCTTCCAAATCATCAGCTAGACCATTACATAATGGCACTTCAGGACCAATGACCGTCAAATCAATTTGATTATCTTTAGCAAATTTTACGATCATTTCATTGTCTTCAACATTTCCAGCAATACATTTACCAATCTTAGCAATCCCTGGATTACCAGGAATTGCATAGATTTCATCAACTTTTTCACTTTGATTTAATTTATAAGCAATAGCATGTTCACGACCGCCACTGCCAATTACAAGAACTTTCATCTTTTTTTAATACCTTTCTATTAATGTCTAAAATGACGATATCCAGTAAATACCATTGGAATACCTTTTTCATTACAGTAGTCAATTGAATCTTGATCTCTAATTGAACCACCTGGCTGTACGATCGCACTAATTCCGGCTTTATAAGCTACTTCAACACAATCACTAAATGGGAAGAAAGCATCACTTGCTAAAACGGCACCATTGAAATCTTTATCTGGATTATTATGAATTGCATTTTCTAATGCCCATACTCTTGAAGTCTGGCCACCGCCAACAGCTAAAGTTACCCCGTTTTTAACGATACAAATAGCATTAGATTTAACAAACTTAACCACGCGCATACCAAATTCCATATCACTAATTTGACTGTCAGTTGGTTTAGCTTCAGTAACACAATTCATTTCTTTGATCATTTCAGTATTAATATCTTGAACTAAAACTTTACCTTCTAGATATTTAATATCATATTTAGCTTCTCTTACTGTTGGAGTATTTAATTTTAAAATTCGTAAATTTTTCTTTTTCTTTAAAACTTCTAAAGCATCATCATCAAAGTCTGGAGCCGCAACAATTTCTAAGAAGATCTTATGCATTTGTTCGGCTGTTTTTTTATCAATCTTATAATTTACCGCAACAATACCACCGAAAATACTTTGAGGATCAGCTTCATAAGCTTTCATATAAGAATCATAACCATCTTTTCCAATAGCGACACCACAAGGTGTTGAATGCTTAATGGCAGCCGTAACGATTTGATCTTTAAATTCACGAACTAAAGCAACAGCACCATATAAATCATTAACGTTATTGAAAGATATTTCTTTACCATGTAACTGTTCATAGTCTAATAAACTATGTTGGACAAATGGATCAACATAAGCGTTTGCTCTTTGTTGTGAGTTTTCACCATAACGTAAATGTTCTGTTTTCTTTAAACTAATATTTAATGTATCAGGGAAATCATCACCTACAACTCCTGCAAAATAACGAGAAATCATTGCATCATAGGCTCCAGTAGTTGAAAAGGCTTTATATGCAAGATTTAATCTAAAATCAAAATCATCAGTATTATTTTTAATTGCTGCTAAGACATCATCATAATCACTAGGATCAGTTACAATTAAAACATCTTTAAAGTTTTTAGCAGCTGAACGAATCATTGATGGTCCCCCAATATCAATGTTTTCAATCATTTCGGCCATTGGTTTACCAGCTTTTAAGGCTTTTTCAAATTCATATAAATTAACACATACTAGATCAATTGGCTGAATTCCCATTTTTTCAACTGTTTCTACATGCTCTTTAACATCACGACGATATAATAAACCACCATGAACTTTAGGATGTAACGTTTTAACCCGTCCATCAAGAATTTCTGGAAAACCAGTTACATCATCAATGGCAATACAAGGAATATTAGCCTCTTGTAATTTAGCCATAGTTCCGCCAGTAGAAACAATTTCATAACCTAATTCTACTAAGCCACTACAAAATTCTACAATTCCATCTTTATTAGTAACACTTACTAATGCTCTTTTCATTTTAAATCACCTTAGCCCTTTCATTTTCAACAACTATTCTATCATCACAAAATAATGCTACTGCTTTAGGTAATAACTGGTGTTCAATTTCTAAAACACGTTTTTGAATATCTTCAGCATTATCTAAATCATCAATATTACAGGCTTCCTGTAAGATAATTGGTCCCCCATCAACTTCACCAGTTACAAAATGAACTGTGGCCCCAGTAACTTTAACTCCTTTGTTTAGTACGCTTTCATGGACATGCATTCCATAAAAACCAGGTCCACAAAATGAAGGAATTAATGAAGGGTGGATATTAATAATTTTATTTGGATAGGCATCAATCAATACATCAGTTAAAATAGCCAGATAACCCGCTAATACAATTAAATCAACATTCCGTTCTTGAAGCATCTTGACTAATAATTGATCATCTTTTTTTACGACCGCAGTCTCAATTCCGGCATTTTTAGCCCGGGTTAAACCATAAGCGTTTTTACGATTTGAAACTACTAATACAATTTCACCATTGATGCTGCCATGATTAACAGCATCAATGACTGATTGCAAATCTGTTCCGCCACCTGAAACAAAAACGGCAATCTTTTTTAACATAATGTAACTCCCTTATTACCAGCTTCGATCTTACCAATGACAAAACACTTATCACCGGCTTCATTAATGGCTTTAATAGCTTCATTAACATCTTCTTGATCTAAAGCAATGACCATACCAATTCCCATATTGAAAGTATTATACATTACTTGTTCACTAACATTACCTTTTTTAGCAATCAATTTGAAGATTGCTGGTACTTGATAGCTATCTTTATTAATTACAGCATTAACTCCTTCAGGTAACATTCTTGGAATATTTTCATCAAATCCACCACCAGTAATATGGCTGCATCCTTTAACCTTAATCCCGGCTTCTTTGATTTTCTTTAACGCTTTTACATAAATTCTAGTTGGTTCGATTAACGCTTCACCTAATGTTTTATTTAATTCATCATAATATGTATCTAATGATTCTTTAGACATTTCAAATACTTGACGCACTAATGAAAAACCATTGCTATGAACACCGCTTGAAGCAATTCCTACTAAAACATCGCCAGGTTTAATATCTTTACCATCAATAATTTCTTTTTTATCAACTACGCCAACGGCAAATCCCGCTAAATCATAATCATCTTCTGGCATTAAACCTGGATGCTCAGCTGTTTCACCACCAACTAAAGCACAGCCAGACTGTTTACAACCTTCAGCAACTCCGCTTACGATCGTTGCAATTTTTTCTGGATAATTTTTTCCACAAGCAATATAATCTAGGAAAAATAATGGTTCTCCTCCAGAGCAGGCAATATCATTAACACACATCGCGACAGCATCAATTCCAATTGTATCATGTTTATCCATGATAAATGCTAATTTAACTTTAGTTCCACAACCATCTGTCCCTGATAATAATACTGGTTCATCCATTTCTTTGATCTTGCTTAAATCAAAAGCACCAGCAAAGCCACCAAGACCACCTAAAACTTCTGGTCGCATTGTTTCTTTTACATGTTTTTTCATTAATTCCACTGATTTATATCCAGCTTCAATATCAACGCCAGCTTTTTTATAATCCATTTTTATTCCCCTTTTTTATTTTTGCATTCTCGCTAAAACAGCTTTATAAGTTTCAATTAAATCACCAATATCTTGTCTAAATACATCTTTGTCATATTTTTGATTAGTATCAACATCCCATAAACGACAAGAATCTGGAGAAATTTCATCAGCAAGCAGAATTTCACCTTCTGGTGTTTTACCAAATTCAATTTTAAAATCAACTAATTTCAAATTTAAACTCAAGAAAAATTCTTTTAATAATTCATTGATTTTTAAAGTTTCTTGTTTAATAAAATTATATTCTTCACGAGTACATAATTTTAAAGCTACTGCATGATCTTCATTGATAAGCGGATCACCATAATCATCATTTTTATAACTGATTTCAAAGATTGGTTCATCTAAAACAATTCCTTCTGGTGCTCCTAATCTTTTACAAAAAGAACCAGTTGTAATATTTCTAATAATTACTTCTAATGGGAAAATTTCTACTTTTTTTACTAATACATCACGATCATTTAATTTTTCAATCATGTGTGTTTTAATTCCAGCTTCTTCAAGCATATCGAAAATAATACAAGAAATCGTATTATTTAAAACCCCTTTACCAGCAAACTGATCATGTTTTACCCCATTACCAGCAGTTGCATCATCTTTATAATGAATTAAAT